>NZ_NCUX01000028.1:0-132725 GCF_002096615.1 Streptococcus oralis subsp. dentisani | reverse complement strand
TACCGCCGTGAAAAGGCGGTGTCTTAACCCCTTGACCAACGGACCTTGAGTTTTTCAACTCTTTCTATTATACCTACTTTTCAAACTTTGTCAAGATCTTTTTTAATCTCCTATACAAATTTTTCTATGATAATAGGGAAGAGCCAGTTTAACCGACTCTCTCTATTCCGCTTTCCAATTAGTCGCACGTTCCTCTCCCCACCAGTACGGGATCAATTCGGCAACTTTGATTGTTTTTCTTGTTTTGTAGTCCATCATGAACTCTGCTTCTTTATTTTCAGCATTCAATTCTAAGAGAAATTCTCTGCAGGGGTCACAGGGCATACCTGATCCTTCGCCGTAAGGAGGTTGATCTCGAAAGGCGAGGATTTTCTTAACTTTAGTTTGTCCTGAAAATTGATACATATTGAAGAGAGCCGCTCGTTCTGCACAGAGATGAAAAACGCCACAAGTGCCCTCCATACAAAACCCTGTGAATAGTTGACCATCTTCTGCTTCTACCGCAGCAACAACATGGTTAGCATACACAAAGTCAGAAACTTCATGAGGATTGTATAAGGTTCGCGCTTCTTCATACATCTTTTCCCAGATATCCATTAGCAGTCCTTTTATTTAGAAATCTCTTTCAGCATGTTTTCGATATGCTGGATTGACTTTTCACGTCCGAGCAAGAAAATGGTATCTGGCAGTTCAGGACCATGCATTTCACCTGATACAGCAATACGAATCGGCATGAAGAGATTTTTCCCTTTAATACCTGTTTCTTTTTGGACTGCTTTGATTTGTGGGAAAATGTTTTCTGTTACAAATTCTTCATCTGTCATTGCTTCTAGTTTCGCTTTGAAGGCTTCTAGAACAACCGGAACAGTTTCTCCTGCCATGACCTCGCGCTCAGCGTCTGTCAACTCTGGGAAATCTGAGAAGAAAAGATCTGTCAATGGAACGATTTCGTCCACTGACTTCATTTGTGGTTTGTAGAGTTCCACCATTTTTTCAGACTTGTCAGTCAAACGCCCTGCTTCTTCTAGGAATGGTTTTGCCATTTCAAAGATAGTAGCAAGTTCTGCTCTCTTGATGTAGTCGTTGCTCATCCAGTCTAGTTTCTTCTGATCAAAGGCAGCTGGTGACTTGCTGAGGCGGTTTTCGTCAAAGAGCTTAATGAGTTCTTCACGAGAGAAGATTTCGTCTTCCCCACCAGGATTCCAACCAAGCAGAGCGATAAAGTTAAAGACTGCTTCTGGTAAATAACCTTTTTTGCGGTAGTCTTCGATAAACTGAAGGGTATTGGTGTCACGTTTAGACAACTTCTTCCCAGTTTCAGAGTTGATGATCAAAGTCATGTGACCGAACTCTGGCGCTTCCCAACCAAGAGCCTCATAAACCATGAGCTGTTTTGGGGTGTTGGCAATGTGATCATCTCCACGGATAACATGAGAGATTTGCATATCATGGTCATCGATGACAACGGCAAAATTGTAAGTTGGATAACCATCTTTCTTCTGGATCACCCAGTCACCACCGATGTTGCCACCTTCAAACTCGATATCACCTTTGACCATATCATGCCATTTGTAGATACCAGACTCATTGACAGCCAAACGAACGGTTGGAATGATACCAGCTGCTTTACGTTCTGCAATGTACGCAGCTTTTTCCTCTTCACTCATACCAAGGTATTCATTGATGTAACGAGGTGTTTCGCCAGCTGCTTCTTGACGTTCGCGCTCAGCCGCCAACTCTTCTTCTGTAACGTATGATTTGTAGGCTTTTCCTTCGGCTAGCAATTGATCGATGTATTTTTGATAGAGTTCCAAACGCTCTGATTGGCGATAGTTTTCATGAGTTTCTGGGCTCTCATCCCAATCCATGCCCAACCAGCGAAGATTTTCAAGCTGTGAGCGTTCTCCATCCTCAACATGGCGTTTACGGTCAGTATCCTCGATACGGATGATAAAAGTTCCACCATGATGGCGTGCGTAAAGGTAGTTAAACAATGCTGTACGGGCATTTCCGATGTGTAGTAGTCCTGTTGGACTTGGTGCGTAGCGTACGCGGATATCTTTTGACATAGTTTCTCCTATAAAGTCTCTAGGCGTCTGCCTTTTTGCTTTCTATATTATATCACAAGTCTCGCCTGAGTCCAATGTCTACGAATAAAGAGAGTAAAAAAGAGTGGGCAAGCCACTCTTTTCTTCTGTTATAGACGTGCGTTAAGCTCTTTGCTCAATTCTTCAAATCCTGGTTTTCCAAGAAGGGCAAACATGTTACGTTTGTATGCTTCAACACCTGGTTGGTCAAATGGGTTGATAGCATTCAAGTAACCTGAAAGGGCAATTGCCAATTCGAAGAAGTAGATAGTGTAACCAAGAGTGAAGGCATCTTGCTCAGGAAGAGTTACGTACATATTTGGCACGTCACCATCAGTGTGGGCAAGAAGAACACCGTCAGTAGCTTTTTTGTTTACAAAGTCAACATCTTTTCCTTGAAGGTAACCAAGCCCATCAAGGTCTTCCTCCAAAGTAGGAATGATCACGTTCTTACGTGGTTTGTCAACACGGACAACTGTTTCAAACATGATACGAGTTCCTTCTTGGATAAATTGACCCAATGAGTGCAAGTCAGTTGAGAAGTTAGCTGAAGTTGGGTAGATACCTTTTTGGTCCTTCCCTTCTGACTCACCAGCCAATTGTTTCCACCATTCTGAGAAGTATTGAAGTGATGGCTCGTAGTTTACCAAGATTTCAGTTGCATAGCCTTTGCGGTAAAGGATGTTACGAACCGCTGCGTATTGGTAAGCTTCATTTTCAGCAATCTTGTCTGAAGTGTAGTCTTTACGAGCTGCGTTAGCACCTTCCATGAGGGCTTTGATATCAGCTCCTGATGCAGCGATTGGAAGCAAACCAACTGCTGTCAATACTGAGAAACGTCCACCGATGTCATCTGGAACCACAAATGTTTCCCAACCGTTAGCATCTGCTTCAACCTTAACAGCACCTTTTTGGCGGTCAGTTGTAGCGTAGATACGTTTGTTAGCTTCTTCTTGACCGTATTTCTTAACCAAGAGTTCTTTGAAGACGCGGAAAGCAATCGCTGGTTCTGTTGTTGTACCTGATTTAGAAATCACGTTTACTGAGAAGTCTTTGTCTGCAACGTACTCTACCAAGTCAGCAAGGTAAGTAGATGAGATTGAATTCCCTGCGTAAAGGATTTGTGGAGCTTTGCGTTCTTCTTTTGTTTGCAAGTTAGCAAAGTGGTGGTTCAAGAAGTCGATGGCCGCTTTAGCACCGAGGTAAGATCCACCGATACCGATCACAACCAAAACATCGCTGTCTGATTTGATTTGCTCAGCAGCTTTCAAGATACGGTCGAATTCTTCGCGGTCGTAGTTTTCAGGAAGGTCCAACCAACCCAAAAAGTCGCTACCAGCACCAGTTCCTTTACGGATCAATTCGTCTGCAGCTGTTACTTGTGCTTGTATGTATTCCACTTCATGTGGGGCAACAAATTTGTCTAAAACTTTTGAATAATCAAATTTAATATGTGACATGATATTCCTCCAAAATTTCTTCTTTTCTATCATAACGCTTACCTTCGATTTTTTCAAGCTTTTTTATTGAATTTGCCCAATTTTTATCAGAATTCAAACGTTTGCGTAATAATGCTAAAATACAAAAAATCTGAAAGAACGAATAAAAACGGCTAGAGTCTCTAACCGTTACAATTCATTTAATAAATACTCAAATAATTCTAAATTACCGTCTTCTTCATTGACCAGAAACTCTGGGTGCCACTGTAAACCGATAATGCGATGCTCGTCGATAGACTCAATCGCTTCCACTGTCTGATCTCGAGGGTCCACCGCTGTCACACGGAAATTAGGCGCCAGATCTTTAATACTTTGACGATGGACTGAGTTGACCTGACTTTCTTTTCCGAACAACTTAGCCACCACGCTTCCTTCTACTGTCTCAATAGAATGAGAGGTTCCAAAAGGCAAACCTTGCCAGTGACCTTCAATTTCTTGGTGAAGAGTGCCACCAAAAGCAACATTGACCAGCTGAACCCCACGGCAGATTGCCAAAATGGGCTTATTCTGATGAAGTGCTTCTCTCAAGAGTGCCAATTCAAATTCATCACGGACTAGATTGTAATCGTCGCTCTCAATGGTCTTTTTCTCTCCATAAAACTGAGGATGGACATTTTGCCCACCTGTCAAGATGAGTTTGTCGATCATTTCCACATAATCGCGAACAATAGACTCATCTCCTACAGGAATCACTAAAGGGAGACCTCCGACTTGACGAATGCTCTCTGCAAATTTACAGGATACAGATGAGTGAATGTTTTTCCCTTCTGCATCTACAGGACATAGATTTGCAGCAACCCCTACAACCGTTCTAGCCATGATGTGTCTCCTTTCGATTTTCTTGCGACAGTCTTATCTTATCACTCCAACCCTTTCCTGTCTAATATGTTTTTTTAAAGACCGTGATAAGTATTTTTTATGGACAAGAAAAAGCTGCCCAATAAGGACAACTTCTTTTTTATTCGAAGACAAATTGGTTGTGATACAGTTCTGAGTAGAAGCCGCCGAGTTTGAGCAACTCGTGATGATTTCCACGTTCAATGACCTCTCCATCTTTGAGGACAATAATCTGATCGGCATTGAGGATGGTCTTGAGACGATGGGCAATGACGAAACTGGTTCGACCTGCTACTACTGCCTCCATAGCATGCTGAATCTTGCTTTCTGTTACGGTATCCACATTGGAAGTCGCTTCATCTAAGATTAGGACTTGAGGATCTGTCATCAAGGTTCGAGCAATGGAAATCAATTGTTTCTGACCAGTTGAGAAGATGTTTTGCTCATCATCAATAAGGGTATCATACTTATCAGGCAAGCTTTCGATATAGTCATGAATATGAGTTGCCTTAGCAGCTGCTTCGACCATTTCCTGGCTAGCATCTGGCACACCGAAGCGGATATTGTCCCGAATCGTTCCGCTAAACAAGACCGAATCCTGCAAGACAATCCCGACCTTACTCCGCAGACTATCCAAGTCGTAATCACGGATGTCTTTGCCATCAAAGGAAATGCTACCTGCATCCACATCGTAGAAACGATTGATGAGGTTCATGATGGTCGTTTTCCCTGAACCAGTCGGACCGACAACTGCTATCATCTGCCCCTTAGGAGCTGAAATGCTGACATCTTTTAAAATCGGCTTGTCTGGCACATAAGAGAAATCAATATGACTGATTTCAACACCTTCTCGCAATTCCGTGAAGGCTGGTGCATTTTGCGGGCGAATCTCTTCTTCTGCATCGAACATTTCTTGGATACGATCGGCTCCCGTAAAGGCCAACTGGAGACTTCCCCAGCTAGCAGCCACCTGAATAATCGGCTGGTAGTACTGCTGAGAAAATTGGGTAAACATGACAATCAAACCTAGGGCTGTCGTTGTTTCGATACTTGGATCGTTCAGCAAGACCGCAGAACCTGCAAAAATAACGATGGCCGTATTGACCAAGCTCATCCCATTCATAACAGGAAAGAGGATGCCTGAGAACATTCTTCCTTTGAAGGTTGCCTTGCGCACGCGCTCATTTCGCTCCACAAAGCCTGCTACGATGTCGTCTTGAATTCCTTGTACGATAACAGCTTTCTGTCCAGAAATACTCTCGTCCATGTAGGCGTTGAGTTTCCCAACCTCTTTTTGCTGGAGATTGGTGTACTTGCGGGCCATTTTCACGATGAAGACCAACATGAGAAAGGCCACTGGGGTGCTGGCTACTGTTATCAGGGCTAGTGTCACATTTCTTGAAAACATGACAAAAATTAAACCGATGTAAAGAGCAATATTGCTCATAACCTGAACTAGACTTTCATTGAAGGCTTGAAGGATATTGTCTAAGTCACTAGTGAAGCGAGAGAGGATGTCACCATCCTGGTGGCGGTCAAAGAAAGAAACCGTCAAACGTGAAAGTTTGCCAAAAAGACCCTTACGCATCTCATTTGTCGACTCGGCAATCACACGAGTCATCAAGGCCATATAAATCAAACTGGACACTACCAAAACCAGCACAACCAGCGCTAGATTCAGCATCAGAGCTGACAAACTTTGCCAGGCTAGTTCGGAAGTCCCGTTTTGATAAGCTAGAACCAGATTAGCGAGCTCCGTCACTGCTTGACCTGAAAAAACAGGAAAGAGGGCTTGGGCAATCGTCGCAATCGCAACCATCAGAATCACAATGACAAAGGAGAGCTTGTAAACTTTAAAATAATTCCAGAAAAATCGAACAGTTTTCATTTTATTCCTCCTTTCCCTTCTGTGTTTCGTAGATTTCGCGGTAGATGGCATTGTTAGCTACCAAGTCTGCATGCCGTCCTTCTCCAATCAAGCGCCCTTGGTCCAAGACCAAAATCTTGTCCGCATGGACGACTGAGCTGATTTTTTGAGCGATGATAATCGTTGTTGTCCCTTTCAGGTCTTTGTTCAAAGCCTCCTGAACGAGTCTCTCTGACTTGGCATCCAAGGCTGAAGTCGAATCGTCAAAAATCAGGATACGGGGATTGCTGACAATCCCTCGGGCAATCGACATCCGTTGTTTTTGTCCACCAGAAAAGTTGGTGCCCCGTTCTTCAACCTGACTCTCAAATTTGTTTTCCATGCGCCCGATAAATTCACTGGCTTGGGCAATCCGCGCCGCACGTTCAAGTTCGGACACGCTGGCATTGCCTTTTCCTTGACGGAGATTATCTGCAATGGTCCCACTAAAGAGAATGGCTCTTTGCAGGACGATGGAGACCGTTTTACGCAAGGTTCCCTCGCTGACATCTCGAATGTCCTTGCCACCAATCTTGATGGAACCCTCCTGTGGATCAAAAAGTCGTGGAATTAGCTGGGCAAGGGTGGACTTACCTGCCCCAGTCGCCCCCACCACACCGACCATCTGACCTGGTGCAACTTCAAAGCTTACATTCTTAAGCATGGGCTCTTCATCGGTAGGATAAGTGAAGGTCACATTTTCAAAAGAGAGACTTCCTTCTAGATCCTCATCTGGAAGATCCTTAAAAGTCATCGCTGGCTCGGTATCTAGAACCTCACGGATACGCATCATCGAAATCATAGCCCGACTGACAGAATTCCCTAAAAATCCAACCATGACGATTGTAAAGATAATCTGACTGAGATAGTTGACAAAGGAAGCAATAGAACCAACGACTGACGGATCCGACTGAGCCATTCCCGCAACCAACCAGATGGATAGGAAAACCGCTCCGTACCCAATGAGCATCATAAAAGGTTCCACTACTGAAAAGGCATAGCCAATATAAATATTTTGTCCCAGAAGCTCATCTGAGACCTCAGTAAACTTGTCAAATTGCTCTTTTTCCTGCACAAAGGATTTGACCACACGCACACCACGTAGATTTTCCTTGGCGATGGCATTAATTCGTTCAAGAAGAGTTTGAAACTTGGCGAAGCGCGGCCCCATCATCCCCATCATGATACCTGTAAGCGCAAAAATCAGCACTACCATAAGGACAATTACCCACCAAAGTGAAGGCAGGGTGTGAACCGCTAAGATAAAGGAACCAATAAAAAGCAAAGGAAGACGGAAAAGGATTTGGAAAACCATCATCACCATGTTCTGAATTTGGTTGATATCATTGGTCATGCGAACAACCAGATTCCCAGCATTAAACCGCTCAATGTTGGCATAAGAAAAGGTTTGGATCTTACGAAAAGCATCTTCCCGAAGATCCGAAGATACTCCCTGAGCGATATAGGCTGCAAGAATAACATTGACACCACCTGCAACCAGACCCACGAGGGCTACTCCTATCAACCATGCCCCAATACTATAAATAGCCTCATGTTGACCAGCCAGTAGAGCATCTAAAACCTCCTGCAAATAGCGAGGTTGCAAGAGCGAGCTCGCAACCATCAAGCCTGTCATAACAAAGGATGCCAAGGCTTGCCATTTATAGGCTTTAATTTTTTCAATCAGCATACTTCCTCCTAATCAGATAGACAAAAGGGAGTGACGAAATTCGCCAGCTCCTCTCATTCTTTCATGTTGATGCTATTCTAGCAAAAAAGAGGAATCTTGTCAAAGGCGTTTTCTTATTATAAAATAGTGCGCTTTCACTCGCAAGTAATGCATGAAAAGGCTTTTTATGGTAAAATGAAAAGAAGAACTCTTAAAAGGAGGAGAAGATGAAGAAACAAACCATCGCTGTCTTGGGTCCTGGTTCTTGGGGAACTGCCCTTTCGCAGGTTCTAAACGACAATGGACACGAGGTTCGGATTTGGGGAAATATTCCCGACCAGATCGATGAAATCAATAGCCAACATACAAACAAACGCTACTTTAAAGACATCCTACTCGACGAAAACATCAAGGCCTACCATGATTTGGGAGAAACATTGAAAAATGTAGACGCTGTTTTATTTGTTGTCCCAACAAAAGTAACGAGACTGGTTGCCCAACAAGTAGCAAAGGTACTCGATCACAAGGTTGTCATCATGCATGCCTCCAAAGGCTTGGAACCAGATAGTCACAAACGCCTATCAACCATTCTGGAAGAGGAAATTCCAGCTGACCTCCGTAGTGACATCGTCGTTGTTTCAGGACCTAGCCACGCCGAGGAAACCATTGTGCGGGATATTACCTTGATCACTGCAGCCTCTAAAGACCTCGAAACTGCCCAGTACGTCCAAAATCTCTTTAGCAATCACTACTTCCGTCTCTATACCAATACGGATGTTATCGGAGTTGAAACCGCTGGTGCTCTTAAAAACATCATCGCAGTTGGTGCAGGTGCATTACATGGCCTAGGGTTTGGCGACAATGCCAAGGCAGCCATCATCGCCCGTGGCTTGGCAGAAATCACCCGTCTAGGTGTCGCTCTTGGAGCTAATCCTCTGACTTATAGCGGTCTTTCTGGAGTTGGGGATTTGATCGTAACTGGGACATCTGTCCACTCTCGTAACTGGAGGGCAGGTGACGCTCTCGGTCGTGGAGAATCTCTCGCAGACATCGAAGCCAACATGGGCATGGTCATTGAAGGAATTTCAACGACTCGAGCAGCTTACGAACTGGCTCAGGAATTGGGTGTCTACATGCCAATCACACAAGCCATTTACCGAGTTATCTATGAAGGTGTCAATATCAAAGAAGCAATCACTGACATCATGAACAACGAATTTAAAGCAGAAAACGAATGGTCTTAGACCCTTATAGAAAGGAACATTATGAAACAAAAAGTCAGAAAAGCAGTCATCCCTGCCGCTGGATTGGGAACTCGTTTCCTCCCTGCAACTAAGGCCTTGGCCAAGGAAATGTTGCCAATCGTAGACAAACCAACCATCCAATTTATCGTTGAAGAAGCCCTCAAATCTGGAATCGAAGATATCTTGGTTGTTACAGGTAAGTCAAAACGTTCCATTGAGGACCACTTCGACTCAAACTTCGAATTGGAATACAACCTCAAAGAAAAAGGGAAAACAGATCTTTTGAAGCTAGTTGATGAAACAACTGGCATGCGTCTGCATTTTATCCGCCAAACTCATCCACGTGGTCTCGGAGATGCTGTTTTGCAAGCCAAAGCTTTCGTCGGAAATGAACCTTTTGTCGTGATGCTTGGGGATGACTTGATGGATATCACCAACGAAAAGGCTGTTCCGCTCACCAAACAACTCATGGATGACTATGAACGTACCCACGCGTCTACTATCGCTGTCATGCCAGTCCCTCACGATGAAGTATCTGCCTATGGAGTTATTGATCCACAAGGCGAAGGAAAAGATGGTCTTTACAGCGTTGAAACCTTCGTTGAAAAACCAGCCCCAGAGGATGCTCCTAGCGACCTTGCTATCATCGGACGCTACCTCCTCACACCTGAAATTTTCCAAATCCTCGAAAACCAAGCTCCAGGTGCTGGAAATGAAATCCAGTTGACGGATGCGATTGACACCCTCAATAAAACACAACGTGTATTTGCTCGTGAATTCAAGGGAGCTCGTTACGATGTCGGAGATAAGTTTGGCTTTATGAAAACCTCCATCGACTACGCTCTTAAACACCCACAAGTCAAAGACGACTTGAAAGACTACCTCATTCAACTTGGGAAAGAGTTAGCTGAGGGGAAATAGAAGAAAAACAAAGCTCTTCAATAAGAGCTTTGTTTTTGTTGAAGCTTGCAATAAAAAAGCCATCTTTGAAGATGACTTATTAGCAACCGAATCGGTGCTCATTTAACTATTCCCTCTACACATAGCTCATTCCCTTATAGCATAGGAAAACGGCTAGTGCGATAAAAAGTACAGTTGCTCCGATTCGCTGGCTAGTACTGTACATCCTCCTCTCCCATTTGACTGGGAAGATGACTGCTAGAAAGGCACCGCCTACTGCACCTCCGATATGCCCAGCTAGGCTGATTCCTGGAATCAGAACACTTCCAATGATATTTATCACGAAAAGTGTCAGATAGGATTGCCCCAACTGCTGGATATAGGGGTTGCGAGTTGCGTAACGCAAGACGATAATCGCAGCAAATAGCCCGTATAGGGAAGTGGATGCCCCAGCAGCGACAACTTTCGGTGTAAAAGCAAAAACAAAGAGATTGCCCATCATTCCAGATAATAGATAGAGAAAGAAGAACTGCTTAGAACCGAAAATCTCCTCCACCTGTCGTCCAAGAAAGTAGAGTGAAATCATATTGACAATGAAATGCTCCCATCCAATGTGCACAAATATAGCCGAAAATAGGCGCCAAATCTGCTCTGGGAACAGGCGAATGATCGGTCCATACATAGCTCCAAACTGAAACAGAGTTTTGACTTGATCAAAGTTGATACCCGTAGTAATCAGCATCAAGAGAAATACCAAAGCTGTCACTAGGAGGAAAAAACTAGTCACAGGGTAGCGTTTATCAAAGATTTCCTTCATAGATTAGCACCTCCTGGACGGGAATATCGTGATCTTCCGAGTTGAAATTCTGGATTTGACAAGGATAGATTGTGCTCATGGTATGCCCAGCAAAATTCTCCAGATAGCGGTCGTAGTAGCCTCCACCATATCCAATCCGATAGCCCTCTGTTGTAAAAACCAAGCCCGGAACATGAATTAAATCAATCTGAGACGGTTCCACCACTTCCAAGTCTCCTTGCGGTTCCAGTAAACCAAAGGAAGTTTTTACCAACTGCTGCGGATCATAGACCACAAACTCCATGCGCCCCTTGGGATAGGTTTTGGGTATCAGAACCTTTTTGCTCTCCTTCAGCGCCCGCTTGATCAATCCTTGCGTTTGAAATTCATGAGGGAAGGAGAGATAGGTTGCGATGGTTTTGGCTTCTTGGTAAAAGGAGTGATTCAAAAATCGTTCTGTTAAAACTCGATCCATAGCCTGTTTTTGCTTCTGAGATAAAGCCTTCATTTCGTGCAAGACTTGCTTGCGTAGTTCTACTTTCATCAACGATTCCTCTACTCTGCTGCCTTCTTTTTCAGGAAACTATAGACCGCATCCACCCCAATGGCCAAAGCTTCTTCCTTAGGACTCATCTGAGGGTGATGAAGAGCATAAAGACTATCAATACCCAGCCAAAACATAACGCCATCTACCTCTGAAAGGAGATAGCCAAAGTCCTCACCAGTCATAGCAGGCTCGATATCAATCAACTCGATTCCCTCTTTTTCTTCAAAGAAGTTCATCAGTTCACGCGCCAAGGCTGGATTGTTCTCAACAGGTAGGTAACCTCCTTGTTTGAGTTCGATTTCAACTTCCATCCCAAAGGCTGCCGCAACTCCTTCCGCTACTGCCCTAACCCTCTTTTGCACCAAGAGACTCATGTCCTGGGTCAAAGCCCGAATAGTTCCATGCAAAAAGGCTGTGTCTGTAATGACATTGTTGGTTGTTCCTGCCTGGAAAAGGCCAAAGGTCACCACTGCTCCCTCGATTGGGTTAACATTGCGGCTGACCACTGACTGTACTTGGGTCACAAAGTAACTAGCAGCCACCAAGGCGTCATTGGCCTCATGCGGGAAAGCTGCGTGCCCTCCTTTGCCTTTGAAACGGATCTTAACTTCGCAAGTCCCTGCAAAGAGTGTGTGAGTATTGGTCGCAATCTGGCCGACTTTCAAATCTGGGCGAACATGGAGTCCATAAAACTGGTCTGGTAGCCAGTCTCCAAAAGCACCGTCCTCATACATGAGCATCCCACCAGCTTCATTTTCTTCAGCAGGTTGAAACAGAAAAAGCAGATTATTCTTTGGTTGCTTCTCAAGGGCGCGCTCGAGACAGCCCAAGGCAATGGTCATATGAAAATCATGTCCACAAGCATGCATACGACCTTGGTGTTGGGAAGAAAAAGGTAGTCCTGTTTGTTCAACGATAGGCAGGCCATCAATGTCTGTCCGCCAACCAATAGTACGCTCAGGTTGATATCCCTGTAGGTAAACCAAAATACCTGTCCGCCACGTACGAACTTGAACAAAATCCTTGCCCGCAGTCAATTTCTCAATCACTTCCAGCAAATATGCCTGAGTTTTGAATTCCTCCAAGCCAATCTCCGGAATCTGGTGCAAATCTCGTCGAGTCTGAATCAAATCTAACATCTATCGCTCCTCCTTTTGATAGAAGAAAGAGGCTGGAAGAAGTATCCGCCTCTTTATATTTTTACAAGGTACGAAGCGCATCCTCTAGCGCTGTTTTTTGTTGGGTTTGGCTGTCGATTTCTTTGATGATACGAGCCGGAACGCCTGCTACCACTACATTTTCTGGAACATCTTGAGTCACGATAGCTCCTGCAGCGACAACTGAACCACTACCGATTTGGACACCTTCGATAACCACTGCATTGGCTCCGATAAGAACATTGTCCCCGACACGGACTGGTTCAGCACTAGCTGGCTCAATCACACCTGCCAAAACTGCCCCTGCACCTACGTGGCTATTTTCCCCAACGATAGCACGCCCACCAAGGATAGCCCCCATATCAATCATGGTGCCTGCACCGATTTCTGCTCCAATATTGATAACAGCTCCCATCATGATAACAGCATTGTCCCCGATTTCCACTTGATCACGGATAATGGCACCTGGCTCAATACGAGCGTTGATATCACGTTTGTCTAGCAAGGGAACTGCCGAATTACGAGCATCTTGCTCAACAACATAGTCTTGATTTTCAACCAAGCCTTCGAGAAGCGGAGCGACGTCCTTCCAGTCTCCAAATAAAACATTGCCTAGTTTGACAACAGAGCTAGGCACAGCAGTTGCGAGTTCTCCTTCAAAGGTTACTTTGACACTGGTTTTCTTTTCAGCATTAGCGATAAATTGGATAATTTCTTGAGCATTCATTTTTGTAGCAGTCATAGGCACCTCCTGGTTCATTATAATGATACCTATTCTACCAAAAAAGGCTTCAAATTTGAAGCCTTAAGCACCCGAACAGAACATTTTACCTTTCTTTCGTTTCCTCAATTGATAAGAAAACCATTGGAACGATAATCAAAATCATAGCCAAAGCTAGAAAACCATCCAAAACCATACCTAGAAATAGCACACTTAACAATGCGGAAGATAAAGGTTCGCTGGCACTCACAACTGACACAACTAACGGTGAGACGAGTAGCACAGCCTTCATCGAAAGGAAGAAAGCAAAAGCCGTTCCAAACACAGCAATAGTAAAACAAATCAAAAGGCTCGTCACATCAAGTTGAAAGGTAATCTGATGAACAGGATAAAGAAAATTGCTAAAAACACCTGCTAGCAACATCCCCCAACCAACGGTTGGCACAAAACCATAGTCACGTGCAAAACGCTGAGGCAGGATAACGTTGAACATGACTCCTACAGCACTGAGTAGCCCTGTCACCAAGGCCAGAGGTGTCATTGATAGCTTGGATAAATCCCCTTTTGTAGCCATCAAAAAAACACCTAGCATGGCAATCAAAACACAGAGAATGGCTGTGATAGAAGCCTTCTTATGATAAACGATACGATTATAAAACAAGATAAAAACTGGACTGATAAATTGCAAAATCGTTGCTGTCGTCGCATTTGAATATTCAACACAGAGGTAGAAGAAAAACTGCACAGAAAAAATACCTAGAATAGCATAGGCTAAAAAAGGTAGATAATTTTTCTTATCTTTCCAGATATCCAACAAGCGGCTACGCAACTGAAAGGCAGATAAAGCTAAAACCAAACTCCCCGCCACAAGCAAACGCATAGAGGTAATCCAACCTGACGATACTGGGTAATGAGCGAAAAAATACTCTCCTAAAATCCCACAAATTCCCCAAATCAGACCTGACAACAGTGAATATAGAGTTCCCCTAAAAATCTTCTTTTGATACTTATTCATTCTCCTATTGTAACACGAAATGAAAAAAGAAAAAAGTAGCATGAAAAATATTATTGAATGAATCATGCTACTTTTTTATTCTATCGATTTGATTGATTTGAGCGAGTTGATGAGCTTGTTCCCGAACTACCACTTGAACTTGGGAGAGTTGGGGTAGGAAGAGTGGGTAAACTTCCTAAAATGCTCTTCCAAGCATTTTGATAATCGGCATCGCTCCCTCCGATGGCAAAGCGGTAAGTAGTTACTGGCGCCCCTTCTTTAGTAGCCCAATAGCTCGTTACTGTAGAACCTGAAACGGTGACTTCTTTGCCATTGATTGTGACCTTGCCAGGTTTCTCTCCTGTCGATTTGAGGACTTGAGACTTGGTCACACTTGAATCCAGATTAAAGCGCTCATTTCCCCATATTCCAGGTTCAGCTTGCTGGATAGCATTAACCAAGTGGGCCATATAATTGGCGTTGCGGTAGTGACCTGCTCCTTTAGCTAGTGGTCGGTTGTCGTCGTGACCTAACCAGCCACCCAAAGTCAAGCGTGGCGTAGAAAGCATAAGCCACATATTTTCATCTTCATTGGTCGTACCAGTCTTTCCAATCCAGTCGGCGCGAGCTAGGCTTGGATTGATAGAAGCCAAATCAGTCTGAAAGCTTGACGTAACTCGAGATGAAATGACATCACGAAGTAGACTTTGCATGATGGTCGCTGTCGCTTTTGAATAAACTTGGACAGGTTGACTTTTATGCTCATAAATCACTTGTCCCGTCGTCGATTCGATCTTGGCAATCATATGTTTCTTGTGGTAGACCCCATTATTAGCCAAGGTCTGATAACCATTGGTATGCTGGGCGACTGTAACATCAATCCCCCCACCCATCGGCAGACTTTCAATACCATATTCTGGGATTTCATAACCCATTTTTTCCATATAGCCTTTGACATCGACACCCTTCTCTCGAAGCGTACGATAAGTCCAGTAGGCCGGGATATTCCATGAGTAGTTAAGGGCTTCTCCCAAGGTCATCATCCCTGTACCAGGACTATTGACATACATGATAGGATTGCCGTTTGAAAAGTTTGTCGGATAGTTAGACAAGATACTTGCACTTCCCATCAAACCTTGGTCAATCGCGATACCATAGGCCAGTATAGGCTTAGTGGTTGAAGCTGGAGAACGCTTAGTGTCAATAGCGTGATTGTTCTGATTTTCTTGGTAATTACGGCCACCAACAAATCCAAGAATGGCTCCCGTTTGGTTGTCCATGAGGACATTTCCTACTTCGGGCTGGCCTGTCGAATCATCTAACAGATAGCCGTAGGTCGCAACCGCATTTTGCATTGCGGCATGAACGTTTTTATTGATAGTTGTCGTAATCTTATAACCACCGTTTTCAATTTCCTTGGTTGCTAGGTCATGATAAGCTTTCTGGATGGACTCATTCTTTAACTCTTGAGCAGAGACATGATCTCTCTCAACTAGATAGTCGTACATTCGATCGGTAGCTTCTGCCAAGGTTGCATAGTAGAGATAGTCACGCGCCGTACCGTTGACACTACCTGATGGTAGAAAGTCTTGCTTAAAGTCATAGTTCTTGTACTTGTCGTAATCTTCCTGACTCAGAGCACCTGTCCGGTACATATTGTAGAGGACATCCTTGGCACGCTTAATCCCCAAAGCCATGTCCTCATCACTCTTCATGCTACCATCAGATTCATAAGGAGAATAACTGATTGGACTCTGTGGCAATCCTGCGATAAAGGCAGCTTGAGGGACCGTTAAATCCGAAGCATTGACCCCAAAGATTCCTTCTGCAGCCTGCTGGGCACCTGCAATATTTTGACCTTTGTGATTGCGCCCGAAAGGAGCAATGTTAAGGTAGGTTGTTAAAATCTCATCCTTACCCATAGCCCGTTCTAAAGCTAGAGCATCAATAATCTCTTTCGCCTTACGAGCTAGAGTGGGAGCATCCCCTACCACTTGCTGCTTGATAACCTGCTGGGTCAAGGTCGAACCACCACTGGACGACCCTAGACCGACAAAGGTTCCCAAGGTCGCACGAATAACGGCCTTAGGCACAACTCCCTTGTGCTCATTGAAATGCTCGTCCTCTGTCGCAATGATAGCCTTCTTAAGATTATCCGAAATGGCACCTGAAGCGACTGAAGTGCGCAACAAATCGCCCTCAATCGAAGCAATGGTACTGCCGTCAGAATAAGTGATTTCTGAGATAGAGGCAATATCCTTCACTTGCTTGACCAACTCTTTTGCCTGAGGAACCTGAGCCTTATCAAATAGAGCCACTCCATATCCCATGACCACACCAGCACCAAGAAGACCTCCGATAAATCCTAGGATAAAGAGAGTGTTAAAAACTACTTTAAAGCTGCTCAAAATCTTAGCAAAAATAGACCCAACCCTTCTGACTTTGTTAGAAGAAGCTACTTTCTTATCGGTCTTTTTACTTGCTTGTTTTTTCTTCCATTTGGCAGATAGCTGCTGAAAAAAATGCAGCAGCTTTGTTTTTGATTCATTGTTTCTTTTTTTCATGAATGTCCTCACTTTATTTATTATACCATAAAAGGTAAATTTTCAATAAAATAGCCACTTTCTTCCCTATTCTACTAGGCTATTGACCAAGTTTGTGATACAATAGGTAGAAACAATATTTTATAAAGGAGAAAAGACACATGCACATTTTTGATGAGCTAAAAGAGCGTGGTTTGATTTTTCAAACGACTGATGAAGAAGCTTTACGCAAAGCCCTAGAAGAAGGTCAAGTTTCTTATTATACTGGCTACGATCCAACTGCTGACAGCCTTCACCTCGGTCACCTTGTCGCAATCTTGACAAGTCGTCGTTTGCAACTAGCAGGTCACAAACCTTATGCGCTCGTTGGCGGTGCTACAGGTCTCATCGGAGATCCGTCCTTCAAAGATGCTGAGCGTAGTCTCCAAACAAAAGACACAGTAGATGGCTGGGTCAAGTCTATCCAAGAACAACTTTCTCGTTTTCTTGATTTTGAAAATGGGGAAAATAAAGCTGTCATGGTCAACAACTACGACTGGTTTGGCAGCATCAGCTTCATTGACTTCCTCCGTGATGTAGGAAAATACTTCACTGTCAACTACATGATGAGTAAAGAGTCTGTGAAAAAACGGATTGAAACAGGAATTTCTTATACTGAGTTTGCCTACCAAATCATGCAAGGGTATGACTTCTACGTCCTTAACCAAGAGCACAACGTAACCCTACAAATCGGCGGTTCTGACCAGTGGGGAAATATGACCGCTGGTACCGAATTGCTTCGTCGTAAGGCTGATAAGATCGGTCACGTGATCACCGTTCCCCTTATCACAGATGCAACTGGTAAGAAATTTGGTAAATCAGAAGGAAACGCCGTTTGGCTCAACCCTGAAAAGACTTCTCCATACGAAATGTACCAATTCTGGATGAACGTCATGGATGCTGATGCTGTTCGCTTCTTAAAGATCTTTACTTTCTTGTCACTTGATGAGATCGAAGACATCCGTAAACAGTTTGAAGCCGCTCCACACGAACGCTTGGCTCAAAAAATCCTGGCTCGTGAAGTCGTGACTCTTGTTCACGGAGAAGAAGCCTACAAAGAAGCTCTCAATATCACAGAGCAACTCTTTGCTGGAAACATCAAAAACCTTTCTGTCAAAGAACTCAAACAAGGACTTCGTGGAGTGCCAAACTACCAAGTACAAGCAGACGAAAACCACAATATTGTGGAACTCCTCGTGTCATCTGGTGTGGTTAACTCAAAACGCCAAGCCCGTGAAGATGTTCAAAACGGAGCTATCTACGTCAACGGTGACCGTATCCAAGACCTTGACTATGTCTTGAGTGACGCAGATAAGTTAGAGAACGAACTGACTGTTATCCGTCGCGGTAAGAAAAAATACTTTGTATTGACTTACTAAATTGTTAAACATTTACCTATTAAAAAAGGAGTTACCCTCTAGAAAGGTAACTCCTTTTTGCTGTGAATAGTCCCCACCTATCCCTTAATAGACAGGCTACGCAGGACTATGCGTAAGGTTGTTAGATTATGTAGGATAGAGAGGTTTGAAGGACTGAGCCAATTAAACAAGCCAAAGCCAATCAAACTACTATTTACGACAACGGTATCTTGAATATTCTTCTTGATAAGTGTTTGCAAAGATGATGATAGCGAATCCAACTCTTGGAAGAAATCCAAGCGATTATCTAACAATAAGATATCACTCATCTGCTTAGAAATATCTGCGCTCTCATTCATCACCACACCGATATCTGATAGGGTTAGAGCCGCTGAGTCATTCAACCCATCTCCAACCATCAAAATAGTATGACCTGCTTTCTGCAGTTCCTCTACTAACTCAAATTTCCCATCAGGTTTCAAGTCTGTATAGACCTGATCAAAGGGCAAATCTTTGACTAATTCCTCTGTCCTAACCGAGGTATCCC
This sequence comes from Streptococcus oralis subsp. dentisani, assembly GCF_002096615.1. Taxonomy (GTDB): domain Bacteria; phylum Bacillota; class Bacilli; order Lactobacillales; family Streptococcaceae; genus Streptococcus; species Streptococcus oralis_U. The sequence continues at coordinate 113,881 of NZ_NCUX01000028.1, read as the reverse complement.
CTGTTGCCAGAATCAATTTTTTCCCCTGTGCCTTAAGTTTATCCAAGGCTGTTTTTGCTTCTTTTCTCAAAGGAGTATGAATGCAGAACATTCCAATCAATTCATTCTGATAAGCTAAGAATAAGAGATTGTAGTGACTCTTGTACTCTTCAATTAAAGCATTTTGCTCCGAACTGATATGAATCTGCTCATCCTGCATCAAGACATAATTTCCAATAAGAACTGGTTGCCCATCAATATGGGACTTAATTCCCTTGCTTGCAATATATTGGAGTTTCCCATGCATTTCCTCATGTTCAATCCCCTCTATCTCAGCTTGCTTGACAATGGCATTAGCAATAGGATGATAAATGTGTTCCTCAAGACAGGCACTGATTCTGAGAATATCTTCCTCGCTATAGTCCCCAAAAGGTAACACCTTTTCAACTATAGGATAGCTAGTTGTGATTGTTCCTGTCTTATCAAACAAGAAAGTATCAACTTCCAGATATTTCTCTAGAACATCTCCATCCTTAATCACCATTTCACGGTTCAACCCCTCTTTGATAGCTGTCAAATAAGCTACAGGAGTAGAGATTTTCAAAGCGCAGGAGAAATCGACCAATAGGAATGAAATAGCCTTAGAAAAAGAGCCCGTTAATAGGTAAGTCAGACCAGCCCCCAAGAAATTATATTTGACGACCTTATCTGCCATCTTGATGAAATAGCGTTGTTTCGTTTTCTTGTTTTCTTCAGATTTCTTCATCAACTCAATCAGCTGTAAAATACGGCTGTTCATCTGATTATCGGTTACACGAATGCGTAGCTCCCCAGTCTCCAAGACTGTGTTTGCACAAACCAAATCAGACTCTCTTTTTTCAACTGGAAAACTCTCTCCCGTCAAGGAACTTTCGTTGACCATACCTAAACCTGAAACTACTTGTCCATCAAACAGAATTTCATTTCCTTGAGATAGGACCAAGACATCTCCTATTTGAACATCGGAACTCTTGATACTAACGACCGTATCACCCTGTACCAAGAATACATCGCTTTCTTTTGCAAGAAGGCTTTGTTCTAAATCTGTTGCAGTTTTTTTCAAGGACCACTGATCTAAATGATTCCCCAAATCAAGCATGAACATGATGTTGCTGGCAGTCTTAGATTGGTTCATAAACAAAGACAATAAAATCGCCGAACAGTCCAAGACCTCCATCGTTAGTTCCTTACGCGCTAGTGTTTGATAGGCTTCTTTAACATAGCCAAAAGCCTGATAACAAGTCCATATATAGCGAATAGGAGACGGCACAAGACTACGAAAAAGCACACGCTTAATCGCTGCACCTGAAACGATAGAATAGGCACTCTCTTCTCTACGAACAGGAAAAGTCATCAACTCAGAAACTTTCCCTTTATCAATTCTTTTTAAAAAGGCTTCTGCATTGTCTAATACAGAGAAGCCTTCTTTTATACGTAGGGTAAAGTGCTGTTGATCCATGTAAAACTGGATAGACTCAATTCCCTTCTCATCTCTCGCCAAGGAACGAAGATAGTCTTGAATATCTAAGGTGAGTGAAAAAGAAGATGATAGTCGGATATGTTGATATCCTCTATATAGCACTTTAAAAGACATATTATTCTCCTATAAGGCTATCTAATTGCTCTTCTTTTTTCTCTTGCTCATACAAATATTTAGCATCTTGCAAAACATCGTCTCCATGTTGCTTCACAACAGAAACAGATGCATCTAGCTCATCTTTAAACTTGTAAGCCTTAGCCAAAGCTTTAGAATAACCTTTTTTAGCTTCCTTACTTGCTAAGATTTTCAAACCAAGGGTACCAAATGCGACACCACCCAAAAATAATGAAGATTTTTTCGCAACTTTTGCAACGGTTAGTACTTCTTTTAACATACTTATTTCCTCCTTATCATTATTATATAGCAATTTAGATATAAAAGCAATTTCATTTTATAAATTGAAGAATTAGTTTTATTTCTACTGAATCTCCCATCTACTTAATCCTGAAGTTGCTTTCACTTGTCTCTTTTGATACACTTAAACTATGAATACAAACCTCAAACCCAAACTCCAGCGTTTTGCTTCTGCGACTGCCTTTGCCTGTCCTATCTGTCAAGAAAATCTGACCTTGGTAGAGAGCAGTCTCAAGTGTAGCAACCGCCATTCTTTTGACCTGGCAAAATTCGGCTATGTCAACTTGGCTCCTCAGATCAAGCAATCTGCCAACTACAACAAAGAAAACTTTCAAAATCGCCAGCAAATTCTTGAAGCTGGTTTTTATCAGGCTATTTTAGAAGGTATCTCGGACTTACTAACAACTAATCCATCCGCAAAAACAGTCTTGGATATCGGCTGTGGCGAAGGATTCTACTCTCGCAAGCTCCAAGAAAGTCACCTTGACAAAACCTTCTACGCCTTTGATATTTCCAAAGATTCCGTTCAAATCGCTGCCAAGAGCGAACCCAACTGGGCGGTCAACTGGTTTGTCGGTGACCTGGCTCGCCTTCCTATAAAAGACGCTAGCATGGATATCCTGCTTGATATCTTTTCGCCTGCCAACTATGGGGAATTCCGTCGCGTTTTATCCAAAGACGGTATCTTGATAAAGGTTATCCCAACTGAAAATCACCTCAAAGAAATCCGCCAAATGGTGCAAGAGCAGCTGACAAAAAAGAACTATTCTAATCAAGATATCAAAGAACATTTTCAAGAACACTTCAGCATCCAATCTAGCCAAATAGCCTCCCTGACCAAGCCCATCACAGCAGAGCAACGCCAAGCCCTGCTCAGCATGACCCCCCTACTCTTTCACGTTGACCAGAGTAAGATTGACTGGACTCAGTTGACTGAGATTACCATCGAATCGGAGATTTTGGTTGGGAAAGCACTGTAAATAAAACTTTCAGATAAGACAAAACCCGCACCTTCAAGGTACGGGTTTAAATTATGTAATTATTAGTTCAAATGCCAGATATCTTCGTTGTACTGAGCGATTGTACGGTCAGATGAGAAGAAACCTGCTTTAGCAATGTTGACGATAACTTTATCCAACCATGCGTCACGGTCTTCATAGTCAGCAAGCATTTGCTCTTTGACCTTGATGTAGTCTTCCAAGTCAAGAAGAGTCATGAACCAGTCTTTGTTGATCAATTCGTTGTAAAGACGTTCCAAGCGTTCTTTCTTACCTACTGCAAGAACAGCGTCGCTCACGATAAAATCAACCAATGGTTTGATAGCTTCACGAGCATAGAATTTGCTTGATTTGTAAGCTGCTTTTGCGTAAAGGTCGATAACAGTTTCTGAATCTTCACCGAAGATGTAGATGTTTTCGTCGCCAACCAATTCAGCAATTTCCACGTTAGCACCGTCCATAGTACCAAGAGTCAAAGCTCCGTTCAACATGAATTTCATGTTACCAGTACCTGAAGCTTCTTTAGAAGCAAGTGAGATTTGTTCTGAGATGTCACATGCTGGGATGAGGAAGCTTGCTGCAGTAACGTTGTAGTTTTCAACCATAACCACTTGCAAGTGTGGAGCTACTTCTGGGTCGTTAGCAATCACTTCTGACAAGCAAAGAATCAAGTGGATGATATCTTGGGCAATTGTGTAGGCAGGAGCTGCTTTACCACCGAAGAATACTGTGATTGGACGAGCAGGGATGTTACCAGCCTTGATATCAAGGTATTTGTGGATCACATACAAAGCGTTCATTTGTTGGCGTTTGTACTCGTGAAGACGTTTGATCTGGATATCAAAGATAGAGTTTGTATTGATTTCCACACCTTGGTGTTCTTTCAAGTGACGAGCCAATTTACGTTTGTTGTGAGCCTTGATGCTTTCCAATTTTTCTTTGACAGCAGCCTTGTCTTCGTATGACAAAAGTTTTTCAAGCTCATCCGCTTCATGGTGCCAACCACGGCCAATGATCTCATCCAAGTAGTGAGACAAGCTTGGGTTAGCATGCATGAGCCAACGACGGAAAGTGATACCGTTTGTTTTGTTGTTGAATTTTTCTGGGTAGATGTCGTAGAAAGCTTTCAACTCTGAGTTTTTCAAAATCTCAGTGTGGAGAGCCGCAACCCCGTTTACGCTGTATCCATAGTGGATATCCATGTGAGCCATGTGGACACGTTCGCTCTCATCGATGATTTGAACAGCTGGATCTTTGTATTCTGCTTTCACACGGCGGTCCAATTCTTTAATGATTGGTACCAAGTGAGGAACCACTTCTTCCAAGAATTCAAGAGGCCATTTTTCAAGGGCTTCAGCAAGGATTGTGTGGTTAGTGTAGGCAGTCATGCTACGTACGATTGAGATTGCTTCATCAAGTTCGATACCACGCGCAGTCAAGAGACGGATCAATTCAGGGATCACCATTGATGGGTGAGTATCGTTGATTTGTACAACTGCGTAGTCCGCAAGGTCATGCAAGTTGCTTCCTTTTTCGATTGCTTCGTCGATGATCAATTGCGCACCGTTTGAAACCATGAAGTATTGTTGGAAGATACGGAGCAATTCACCTTGCTTGTCGCTGTCGTCTGGGTAAAGGAAGAGAGTCAAGTTGCGAGCGATATCTGTCTTATCAAAGTTGATACCATCTTCGATGATGGAAGAATCAACTGAATCCAAGTCAAACAAACGCAAGCGGTTTTTAGTAGCTGTCTTGTAACCAGGTACATCGATATCGTAAAGAGTAGATGTCAATGTGAAGTGTGCAAATGGCACTTGGTAGCTACGGCTTGAGCGAACCAACCAGTTTTGCTCAGTCAACCAAGCGTTAGGAATCGTTTCTTGTTGGTTGTTTTTAAGAACTTGTTGGAAAAGACCAAAGTGGTAGTTCAATCCAACACCGTCACCATTCAAACCAAGTGTAGCGATTGAGTCGATAAAGCAGGCTGCTAAACGTCCCAAACCACCGTTACCAAGTGATGGTTCCAATTCTACTTCTTCGATTTCGATCAACTCTTTACCAGCATCTGCAAGTTCTTTTTTCACGTCATCGTAAAGTCCGAGGTTAATCAAGTTGTTTGACAAGAGTTTACCGATCAAGAACTCAGCTGAGATGTAGTAAACTTTTTTCTTACCAGTGTTGACTGGTTTTTGACTGCTAGCAAGCTTGCTGTAGTTGAGAAGAGCAAGGTAAAGCTCTTCATTGCTACATTCTGCAATAGTTTTATTGTAACGCTTTTGTACAAATTCTTTTAATGGTAACATTTTTGTGTCTCCTGATATTGTCTTATTTCTTTAATTCTACCAAATTTTCATTAATTCGTCGATAAATTGTAGTCAAGTCAAGCAAAGTTTCTTCAACAGCTGGTGTCAATTGATCTGCTGTCATACGCCATGACCAGTTTCCGCCAAGAGTAGATGGGTAGTTCATGCGAGCCGCCTCATCCAATTCTAGCAAGTCTTGCATAGTGGCAATAGCCATGAAGCTCACTGATGAAAATACTGTACGGAGCATCGCGTGTGGCACTGTTTCATACTCTTTACGGTTCGTGTAGCGGGCCATGTACTCACGAGTTGGATCATCAATCTCATTACGATACCAACCAAGGACCGTATTGTTATCGTGTGTTCCTGTATACATAACAGAGTTAGCAGGCGCCAAGTGTGGGCTATCGATACTTTCATCTTCTGGGTTGAAGGCGAATTGAAGAATCTTCATCCCTGGGAAACCAGTACGTTCGCGCAACTCGATAACCTCATCTGTCATGAAACCAAGGTCTTCTGCAATGATGTTCAGTTCACCAAGTTCTTCCTTAACGGCTGCAAAAAGTTTGTAGCCTGGACCTTTCACCCATTTACCAGGGGCCGCTGTATCGGAACCAGCAGGGATTTCCCAGTAAGATTCAAAGCCACGGAAGTGGTCGATACGAACAATATCGTAGATTTTGAAGCTTTCACGCAAGCGTTCAACCCACCATTTGTAACCGTCTTTGTCCATTGCTTCCCAGTCATAGATTGGGTTCCCCCAAAGCTGACCAGTTGCAGAAAACTCATCTGGTGGACATCCAGCGATGCAAGTCGCCTTGCCACTAGCATCCGTCTTGAAGAGGTGTGGATTTGCCCACATGTCGCTTGAATCTTCCGCAACGTAGATAGGCATGTCCCCAACAATTTCAATGTGGTTGTCGTTAGCGTATGCTTTTAATTTCAACCATTGTTGGAAGAAGAGGTATTGAGTTACACGATGGTAGACCAACTTATCTGCCAATTTCTCACGGTAGCTTTCAAGTGCTGAAGCTTTACGAGCACGAGCATCTGCATCTGGCCATTCTGTCCATGCTAGATTGTCAAAATGCTCTTTAATCGCCATATACTCAGCAAAGAGTTCAAGCCATGCTTGGTTGTCTTGAGCAAATTTCTCAAACGCTTTGACATCTCCTACTTCCAAGAAACGTTTGACCGCCTTTTCCAAAAGAGGACGACGTGCATAATAGATCTTAGCATAGTCAACTTCTGCTGGATTGCTACCAAAGTCAACACCTTCAAGATCACTAGCTTTCAACAAGCCTTGCTCTACCAAGATGTCAAGGTCAATAAAATGCGTGTTCCCAGCGAAAGCTGAGAATGATTGGTAAGGAGAATCTCCATAACTAGTTGTTCCTAGCGGAAGGATTTGCCAGTAACGTTGCTTGGTACGAACCAAGAAATCAACGAAATCATAGGCGCTTTGGCCAAATGATCCAATCCCGTGAGCTCCTGGAAGAGAAGAGATGTGCATCAACACACCACTCTGACGTTTTTTCATAATAGCACCTCATGTATTTTTGTAATAAAACGTTGCGCAATTCAAGGCGCAAACGTTTGCGTCAGTTTAAGTATAACGTATTTCAAAAACAAATGCAAGCGGTTTTAGAAACTTTTTTTGATTTCTTGTTCTTTGGATGAATCTTGGTTTCACTGTTATTTTATGAAATGAACACTTTTCTTATAAAGTTTTTATAATTTAAGATAGTCGGAGCTAAAAATACTCTCATTTTTGCTAAGAAATCAGCCTAATCAATGCAATCGTTTCCCTAAGACATTTTCAAAGCGAGAAAAACTAAAAGTTGAAGTTTTTTCCTATATAAAGGCATTGATAAAAATTTGAAACCTTAAAATTTTTTTAAAATTTTTTCTAAAAACGCTTGCAACCGTTTTCTGATTGTGCTATACTAGTCCCATAAAAGAAAACGTTTGCGTTTTCTCATTAAATTATTTTTGTTATTCTTTAGGAGGAATACACTATGTCATCTAAATTCATGAAGAGCGCTGCTGTGCTCGGAACTGCTACTCTTGCTAGCTTACTTTTGGTAGCTTGCGGAAGCAAAACTGCTGATAAAGCAGCTGATACTAGCTCATCTGAAGCAAAAGAAATCACTCTTTACGTTGAAGACCAATACAAAGCTTATGCTGAAAAAGTTGCTGCAGCTTATGAAAAAGAATCAGGTACAAAAGTTAACATCAAATCTGGTGACCAAATGGGTGGTCTTGACAAACTTTCTCTTGACAACCAATCAGGTCAAGCTGCTGACGTTATGATGGCACCATACGACCGCGTAGGTAGCCTTGGTACTGACGGACAACTTTCAGAAGTGAAATTGAGCGACGGCGCTAAAACAGATGATAAAACTAAATCTCTTGTAACAGCTGCTGACGGTAAAGTCTATGGTGCTCCAGCTGTTATCGAATCACTCGTTTTGTACTATAACAAAGACTTGCTGAAAGAAGCTCCTAAAACATTTGCTGATTTGGAAAACCTTGCTAAAGACAGCAAATACGCCTTCGCTGGTGAAGATGGCAAAACTACTGCCTTCCTAGCTGACTGGACAAACTTCTACTACGCATACGGACTCCTTGCTGGTAACGGTGGTTACGTATTCGGACAAAACGGTAAAGATCCTAAAGATATCGGACTTGCAAACGAAGGTTCAATTACAGCTATCAACTATGCTAAATCTTGGTACGAAAAATGGCCTAAAGGTATGCAAGATACTGAAGGAGCTCCAAACTTAATCCAAACTCAATTCCAAGAAGGTAAAACTGCTGCTATCATTGACGGCCCTTGGAAAGCTCAAGCATTCAAAGATGCTAAAGTAAACTACGGTGTTGCGACTATCCCAACTCTTCCAAACGGAAAAGACTACTCAGCATTCGGTGGTGGTAAAGCTTGGATCATCCCATCAAGCACTAAGAATCTTGAAGCTGCACAAAAATTTGTAGACTTCCTTGTATCAACTGAACAACAAAAAGCGTTCTACGACACTACAAACGAAATCCCAGCTAATACTGAAGCTCGTACTTATGCTGAAGGCAAAAAAGATGAGTTGACAACAGCCGTGATTGAACAGTTCAAGAACGCTCAACCAATGCCAAACATCTCACAAATGTCAGCTGTTTGGGACCCAGCTAAAACAATGCTCTTTGAAGCTGTAAGTGGTAAGAAAGATGCGAAAACAGCTGCTAACGATGCTGTAACATTGATCAAGGAAACAATCAAACAAAAATTTGGTGAATAATTGATTTGTTCAAGGGGGGTGGAAGCAAAATCCCCCTTTGAATGTATAGATATGCCTATTATCATACGAACGTATCTTACGATCGAATCCGAGTTTTATCTCGCATCCTATGAAAGGAGTAATCATGGAAAAACAACAGCCTCGCAAAGCAGCCTTGCTGTCAATCATTCCTGGTTTAGGACAAATTTATAACAAACAAAAAGCTAAAGGATTGGTTTTCCTTGGTGTTACCGTTTTATTTGTTCTGTATTTTCTAACACTTGCAAGCCCTGAATTGAGCAATTTGATCACACTTGGTGACAAACCTGGTCGTGATAATTCACTTTTCATGCTGATTCGTGGTGCCTTCCACTCTATCTTTGTCGTCGTTTACTTGCTCTTTTATATCTTTAATATCAAGGATGCACATACGACTGCTAAACGCATCAACAACGGTATTCCTGTAGCTCGCACCTTCAAGGATATGATTAAAGGTATTTATGAGAATGGATTCCCATACCTTTTGATTATCCCATCGTATATAGCGATGACATTTGCGATTATCTTTCCTGTTATCGTAACCTTGATGATCGCCTTTACCAACTATGACTTCCAACACTTGCCACCAAACAAATTGTTGGACTGGGTTGGTTTGACTAACTTCACAAACATCTGGAGCTTAAGTACCTTCCGTTCAGCCTTTGGTTCCGTTCTTTCTTGGACCATCATCTGGGCTTTGTCTGCTTCTACTTTGCAGATTGTGATTGGTATCTTCACAGCGATCATTGCTAACCAACCATTTATCAAAGGAAAACGTATCTTTGGTGTTATTTTCCTTCTTCCTTGGGCTGTTCCAGCCTTCATCACTATCCTGACATTCTCAAATATGTTTAATGATAGTGTTGGTGCCATCAATACGCAAGTCTTGCCTCTTTTGTCTAAGGTCCTTCCTTTCCTAGATGGAGCTCTTATCCCTTGGAAAACAAATCCAACTTGGACTAAGATTGCCTTGATTATGATGCAGGGTTGGCTGGGATTCCCATACATCTACGTTTTGACCTTGGGTATCTTGCAGTCTATTCCTAACGACCTCTACGAAGCGGCTTACATCGATGGTGCCAATGCTTGGCAAAAATTCCGCAACATCACTTTCCCTATGATTTTAGCTGTTGCAGCTCCAACATTGATCAGCCAATACACCTTCAACTTTAACAACTTCTCTATCATGTACCTCTTCAACGGTGGAGGTCCTGGTAGCGTTGGTGGCGGAGCCGGTTCAACTGATATCTTGATCTCATGGATTTACCGTTTGACAACAGGTACATCTCCTCAATACTCTATGGCGGCAGCTGTTACCTTGATTATCTCAATCATTGTCATCTCTATCTCTATGATCGCATTCAAGAAACTACACGCATTTGATATGGAGGACGTCTAAGATGAATAACTCAATCAAACTCAAACGTAGACTGACTCAAACCCTCACTTACCTCTACTTGATTGGCCTATCAATTGTCATTATCTATCCACTTTTGATTACCATCATGTCAGCCTTTAAAGCAGGTAACGTCGCAGCCTTTAAACTAGATACTAACATCGACTTCAATTTTGATAACTTTAAAGGACTCTTTACTGAAACCTTATACGGTACTTGGTATCTCAATACCTTGATTATCGCCTTGATTACCATGGTTGTTCAAACAAGTATCATCGTACTTGCTGGTTATGCTTACAGCCGTTACAACTTCTTGGCTCGTAAGCAAAGTTTGGTCTTCTTCTTAATCATCCAAATGGTGCCAACTATGGCCGCTTTGACAGCCTTCTTCGTTATGGCCCTTATGTTGAATGCCCTTAACCATAGCTGGTTCCTCATCTTCCTCTACGTTGGTGGCGGTATTCCGATGAACGCTTGGCTCATGAAAGGCTACTTCGACACAGTACCAATGTCTCTAGACGAATCTGCAAAACTAGATGGTGCAGGACACTTCCGTCGCTTCTGGCAAATCGTTCTCCCACTTGTTCGCCCAATGGTGGCTGTACAAGCTCTCTGGGCCTTCATGGGACCTTTCGGAGACTACATCCTCTCTAGTTTCTTGCTTCGTGAGAAAGAATACTTTACTGTTGCCGTTGGTCTCCAAACCTTCGTTAGCAATGTGAAAAACATGAAGATCGCCTACTTCTCAGCAGGTGCTATCCTCATCGCGCTTCCAATCTGTATTCTCTTCTTCTTCCTACAAAAGAACTTTGTTTCAGGACTTACAAGTGGTGGCGACAAGGGATAATCTATCCCCGCCACCCTTTTTCATTTTGGATCTTGTTTCTAAAGTTGAAAGATTAGACTCAAGATGACAAATAGTAATAAGAGCCGCTTTTCAATAAGCACTTTATCTACTAGACTTGAAATAAAGTACATTTCTCTATATAATATTACTCATATAGAAAACATTTTTAGAAAGATGCCTATGCTTCCATATCCATTCTCGTATTTTACTAGTATCTGGGGATTTCGTAAGCCCCTGTCAAAACGTTTCGGACTCAACTGGTTTCAACTCCTCTTTACTAGCATTTTCCTCATCAGCTTGTCCATGATTCCAATTGCCATTCAAAACAGCTCACAGGAAACGTATCCATTGGATACGTTTATCGATAATGTCTACACACCCCTGACAGATGAAACTATCATGGACTTGTCAGAGAATGCGCAGATAATAGATGGAAAACTGAGCTATGCTGGAACCAAAAATCAGCAAGCTTCTCTTCTGATTGGTCCAAGTCCAAGCAAGGAATTGCCAAAGGATTTGCAACTTCATTTTGATACCGAAGAACTCGTCATCAGCAAGGAAAGTAAAGAGCTGACTCGTATTCGCTACCACGCCATTCAAACGGAGAGTTTCCAGAGTAAGGAAACTTTAACTCAGGCTATTTCTAAAGACTGGTACCAACAGAACCGTGTCTATATCAGTCTCTTTCTCGTCCTTGGTGCTAGCTTCCTCTTTGGATTGAATTTCTTCATTGTCTCTCTTGGAGCTAGTCTTCTCCTTTATATCACCAAAAAATCACGCCTCTTTTCATTTAGGAGCTTTAAAGAGTGCTACCATTTTATCTTGAACTGTTTAGGATTACCAACTCTGATTACACTTATTTTGGGACTTTTTGGCCAAAATATGACAACCCTTATCACTGTACAAAACATTCTTTTTGTTCTGTATCTGGTCACTATTTTTTACAAGACACATTTCCGTGATCCAGATTATCATAAATAGGAGATTTTTATGCCCGTTACGATTAAAGATGTGGCCAAGGCTGCAGGTGTCTCACCTTCAACCGTAACCCGCGTTATTCAAAACAAATCAACGATTAGTGATGAAACCAAAAAACGAGTTCGCAAGGCAATGAAGGAACTCAACTACCATCCCAATCTCAATGCTCGTAGTCTAGTTAGCAGCTATACTCAAGTTATTGGTTTGGTATTGCCTGACGACTCAGATGCCTTCTACCAAAATCCTTTCTTCCCATCTGTCCTACGAGGGATCGCCCAAGTCGCATCTGAAAACCACTATGCTATTCAGATTGCGACTGGTAAAGATGAGAAGGAGCGTCTCAATGCCATTTCTCAAATGGTCTATGGGAAACGTGTCGATGGCCTGATCTTCCTCTACGCTCAAGAAGAAGATCCACTGGTGAAGCTCGTAGCGGAAGAACAGTTTCCTTTCCTCATCCTTGGAAAATCCCTCTCACCCTTTATCCCACTTGTCGACAATGATAATGTCCAAGCCGGTTTTGATGCAACTGAGTATTTCATCAAAAAGGGCTGTAGCAGAATCGCCTTTATCGGAGGAACCAAGAAACTTTTCGTTACACAAGACCGTCTAAAAGGTTACGAATTGGCACTCAAACAACACCAACTTTCGATTGATACGAACCTGACTTACTTTGCAAATGAATTTCTAGAAGAAAAAGGGTATCAATTCAGCAAACTCCTATTTGAGCACGATCCGCAGATTGATGCCATCATCACAACCGACAGCCTTCTAGCTGAGGGGGTTTGCGACTACATCAGTAAGCATCAGTTAAATGTTCCTGTCTTGAGTTTCGACTCTGTCAATCCTCGTCTCGACCTAGTAGCCTATGTTGACATTAATAGTCTTGAACTTGGACGAACATCATTTGAAACGATTTTGCAGATTATCAATGACGCGAAAAATAATAGACAGATTTGTTACCGTCAGCTGATTGCCCACAAAATTATCGAAAAATAAAAACCAGCTCGTGCTGGTTTTTTTGGTCATTATACTCAATGAAAATCAAAGAGCAAACTAGGAAGCTAGCCGCAGGCTGCTCAAAACAGTGTTTTGAGGTTGTGGATAGAACTGACGAAGTCAGTAACCATACTTACGGCAAGGCGACGCTGACGTGGTTTGAAGAGATTTTCGAAGAGTATTAATTGTCTGTTTCTACAAATCGTCCTAGGATGTGGACATTTTCGGATACAGAGACGAAGGCTGTCGGATCAACTTGTTTCATGATGTGTTTAAAATCATTAAACTCTGCTCGTGTGATAACAGTAATCAATACTGTTTTTCTCTCATGATTATAGGTTCCTTCTGCATCGTGGATCATGGTAGCGCCTCGGTGCAATTTTTTATGGATTTTTTCGATTACCTTGTCAGGATTACTGGTCACAATCATGGCCTGCATCCGTTTTTGCTTGGTAAAGACCGCATCTGTCACACGACTGGATACAAAAATGGTAATCATGGAGTAGAGGGCGTATTTCCAACCAAAGGTCAAGCCAGCAATCAACATGATGGTCCCATTAACCAAGAAGGAAATACTGCCGACATTTTTCCCCGTTTTCTTGCGAATGGTCAGGCTGACAATATCTGTACCTCCACTGGAAATACTATTGCGCAAAGCAAAGCCGATTCCCAAGCCCATGACAACACCCCCAAAGAGAGCATTGATAATGGGATCCTCTGTCAAGGTTACAACGGGCACAAACTGGATAAAAAGGGAACTCATGGATACCGTGATAAAGGTAAAGACTGTAAATTTATGTCCAATCTGATACCAAGCCAAAATCATCAGTGGGATATTAATGGCATAAAAGGTTGCGGATACGGGTAAATGGAAATCAAACCAGTGAGTACTCAAACTGGAGATAATTTGCGCCAAACCTGTCGCACCACTCGAATAAACATGCCCTGGTTGGAAAAAGAAATTGACGGCAACTGCTGATAGAAAACCGTATACTAGAGAAGCAGAAATCTTCTCATCATATTTTTCCTTAGAGATGCTTTGCAACACACGTAGCATCTTTATCTGATAAGCAAAGCGGCGCAGATAATAGCGCCACCGCTTAGTTCGTTTCGCTTGTTTCATCTTGTTCTACTTGTAGACTGAGTTCTTCTAGTTGCTTGAGCGCTACTGTTGATGGGGCTTGCGTCATTGGATCAGTCGCCTTGTTGTTCTTAGGAAAAGCAATCACTTCACGGATGTTTTCTTCTCCTGCTAAGAGCATCACAAAGCGGTCAAGCCCGATAGCCAAACCTCCGTGTGGTGGGAATCCATAGTCCATGGCTTCAAGAAGGAAACCAAACTGGTCATTTGCTTCTTCAGCTGAGAAACCAAGAGCCTTGAACATGCGTTCTTGAAGGTCTTTTTGGTTGATACGAAGGCTACCACCACCAAGCTCATAACCGTTCAAGACGATATCGTAAGCAATGGCACGAACCTTAGCCAAATCACCTTCAAGCTCATGAGCAGTATCTGCTTGAGGGAGGGTAAATGGATGATGGGCGCTCATGTAGCGACCTTCTTCTTCAGACCATTCAAACATTGGCCAGTCAACTACCCAAAGGAAATTGAATTTATCGTTATCAATCAAGCCCAGCTCTTTGGCGATACGGCCACGAAGGGCACCAAGGGTTGCATTCGCTACGTCAAGCGTATCCGCTACAAAGAGAACCAAGTCCTTATCTTCAAGATCAAGTGCTGCAGTCAATTCTGCTTGGATACCAGTCAAGAACTTGGCAACTGGTCCGTTTAATTCTCCATCCACAACCTTGACCCAAGCAAGACCCTTGGCACCGTACTGCTTGGCTACTTCTGTCATCTTATCGATGTCTTTACGTGAATAGTTGTCTGCAGCGCCTTTGACGACAATAGCTTTAACTGCTGGTGCTTCTGAAAAGACTTTGAAGTCAACACCTTTGACCACTTCTGTCAAATCTTGAAGCAACATCTCAAAACGCGTATCAGGTTTATCAGAACCATAAAGGGCCATAGCATCGTCGTACTTCATACGAGGGAATGGAAGTGTCACTTCGATGCCTTTGGTTTCTTTCATCACGCGGGCAATCAAGCCTTCTGTGATATCTTGGATTTCTTGCTCACTAAGGAAGGATGTTTCCAAGTCGACCTGAGTAAACTCAGGCTGGCGGTCACCACGCAAGTCCTCGTCACGGAAACATTTGACGATTTGGTAGTAACGGTCAAAACCAGCATTCATCAAGAGCTGCTTGGTGATCTGTGGACTTTGAGGAAGCGCGTAGAAATGCCCTTTATTGACACGAGATGGCACCAAATAGTCACGCGCCCCTTCTGGCGTTGACTTAGAAAGGAAGGGTGTTTCCACATCGATAAATTCCAACTCATCTAAGTAGTTGCGGATAGAGTGGGTCACCTTAGCACGAAGCTTAAGGTTTTCTAGCATTTCTGGACGACGAAGGTCAAGGTAACGGTAACGCAAACGTGTATCGTCATTGGCCTCAATCCCATCTTTAATCTCAAAAGGTGTTGTTTTGGCTGTATTAAGCACAGTAAGAGCTGTCACGTTCAACTCAACCGCACCAGTCGGCAATTTATCATTGGCTTGCTCGCGTGCCGCAACCTGACCCGTCACCTCGATGACAAATTCGCTACGAAGACTTTCTGCTGTTGCCATGACTTCTGCTGATACTTTTTCAGGGTTGATAACCAGCTGCATGATTCCTTCACGGTCACGAAGATCGATAAAGATCAATCCGCCCAAATCACGACGACGGGCAACCCAGCCTTTCAAAGTAATTTCTTGTCCGATGTGTTCCTCACGAACACGACCAGCATACATACTACGTTTCATGTTTTCTCTCCTCTTGTATTCTGTTACTATTTTACCATAAAAGCGCTAGGTCTTCATGAAAATCAGCAGAAAAGTTTGATTGTCTGTAAAAATCAAAACGAAGAGCTAAAAAATCGTGACAACATCGAAAAATCCGATGAAGACACCATCGGATTTTCTTATTTTGATTCTTGACCTTCTTTACGTTTTTCCGCGATTTCAGCCGCTTTTTTGGGCAGAACAATCACTGTAGCATAGGCCGTCGCAAAGCGCATGATTCCTGCAATAGGTGCAAAAATCACTGCTAGATTATTGTAAAAGAAATCGCCTTTAAAGGCATAGGCAAGGCCCCCGATAATAAAGAAGAGAACGACTGCCTGTATCACTGCTAATAAAATTACTCGTTTCATGTGACCTCCTGACTCTATTATAGCATGAGTATCATCAAAAAGCCGATTAAATTATTCAAAGCGTGTAAAGAAATGCTGTAAAGAAGACCTTTTCGGCTCACATAAGCCAGTCCCAAACTCAATCCCAGACTAGCATAGACAAAAAACTGTTGCAAAGTCCCTGGAAAATGAATCAAGGCAAAAAGGACACTAGACACAAGGAGAAACAGACCTGTCTGTTGACTATTGTCCTGCTTAGGAAAGAGATAGCGCGCCAACATTCCTCTAAAAATGAGTTCTTCCGTCAGAGGAGCAAAAATAACAATAGCAAAGAATGAGAAGAGTGGCTGAGCCAAGGTCAGGTCTGTCGCTGTTTGCTGATTTGCCGAAGGATCATTTGGCAAGAAAAATTGAACAACAAGAGATAAAAACCAAACCAAGGCAGGGAGCCAAATAAATCGGTTAAAACCATTCTCTTCAATATGAATAGGAGCCTTTTGATACCATTTGTAAACACAGTATACATAAACTCCAGCCAAGGTCACATAGAGTAAGGTAACAGCATAAGCTGAAGCACCTAGTTTCAGAGATTCTACAGCCATACTCAGAACGGTACCATAGATAAACGAAAAAGATAGAAAGGCTAGAAGAAACCAGCCAAGATTTTTAAGTAATTTCATAGATAACTCCTTTATTTGAAATAGCGTTTTACCCTAGGTAACTGCATCACATTGATATAAACATGGATCGCTCCGACAAGCAATAAAGCTAGTAACTGAATCTCTCCTGTCAAGAAAGAAATGATAAAAAGAAAAATATATAAACCTGGTAAAACATACTGATTTAATTGGAATAAAATTCGAAAACTCTGTTCCAAATTAGTCTTGCGCTCCCCTTCATCGTAAGAATTGATATAGTCCAAGACATCCTTTGGTGTAGAGAAAAATGCCAAATCAAACTGACGAACAATCGAAATGGTTTTATAAAGATATTTTTGAGCATTGAAAACCAATACTAATGCCAAAAAAGAAAGAGATAAGGTTAGATTGCTTCTATTTAGTACAATCTCTTCACTTACTGAAATGAAGAGAGCCAATAAAATCGCTACGCTTGCAATATTAAAAGCAATGGTTCCAAACTCGAGATTACGATACATTTGAACATAATAGGTTTCATTCAGTTCATCATCCATTTCCTCTTGATACAAGGAATGAAATTTTCTGCTTTTCTTTAAGAAATTGAAAGTCAAAAGAATGCTAATAAAACCTAACAGTAAACAGATAGCTGATATCCATGGTATCACGGTTTTGACATCTAAAATGGTTCCGTAGTTTTCAGTATAGGCCTTAAACATCCCTGCAAACATGCCCAAGAAACCTCCAAAGACAACAGACATTAAAAATAACAATCCACGTTTCTTTTTCATATTCATCCTCTTTCTAAACCAATCCAACTAACCACTGACCAAAGGCTTTACCCGATTCATAAATTGCTGTCAAACCCTCTGTCCCAAGTGATACTAAAATCAAACAAACAGCAAACAAGAGAATAGCTTGATTTCTTGCTTTTTTCGCCCCTTCTCCTAAAGGATCTCTCCCAAGCCAGCCTGCTAGATAAGCATATAGGATGACTGTTAAAATCCCAAACTCTGTTGACGAAAGAAACAGCAAAATTGCTACTAAACGGATAACGTTAGTCTTGATATTAAAATAATTTCCTAAACCTGCACAGACACCTGCAAGTTCTTTTTGTTCTGTATCTACTTGAAATCCTGCTAAAAACTCTTTCATATTCATTCTCCTTTTTCACTTGCTAGATTTTTTGATTTCTTTTCAATCCATTCAATTACTGGTATGAGGGTAAAATAGGCCCAAATAAATTGGTCACTCTGATACAGATTAAACCATCCTAAGTCTATCCCAATCAATAGAAATACGCTGACTAATAGAGCTATAGCAACTATATAATAGATCACTCTATACTTGTTCATCACTCTTCCTCCTCCAAGCGAAATACCGATTCGACTGTTTCGTTGAAAATCTGAGATATTTTCAGGGCAATGATAATGGACGGGGTGTATTCGTCCCGTTCTAATAGACTAATGGTCTGCCTAGAAACCCCTGCCAGCTTGGCTAGTTCGGTTTGATTGAGACCATCGCGAGCTCGAAGCTCTTTTAAACGATTTTTAAGCATTCCTTTCTCCTTTTCTCTTAACTTGATTTCATTGTAACATATCGTTTTATTTT
Source organism: Streptococcus oralis subsp. dentisani (assembly GCF_002096615.1). Classification (GTDB taxonomy): domain Bacteria; phylum Bacillota; class Bacilli; order Lactobacillales; family Streptococcaceae; genus Streptococcus; species Streptococcus oralis_U. Next base: position 95,662 of record NZ_NCUX01000028.1, on the reverse strand, counting down.
TGACAAGTATTTTTGTCAAAAAGTTTATGATTTTTGTCATTTTGAAAAAGAAAAAGGTCAGGAGTAGGTTCCTGACCAATTTATCTATCATTAATACTCTTCGAAAATCAAATTCAAACCACGTCAGCTTCACCTTGCCGTACTCAAGTACAGCCTGCGGCTAGCTTCCTAGTTTGCTCTTTGATTTTCATTGAGTATAAAATCCTAGTTTTTCAAAGACTTCTGAAAAGTTTTGGCTGATAGCATCAAGCGTAACTTCCACTTCTTCTCGAGTTTGGTTGTTTTTGACCGTCACTTGTCCGCTTTCGACTTCGCTCTCTCCGAGAGTGATGAGGGTCTTAGCCGCAAAGACATCGGCTGACTTGAACTGAGCTTTGAGTTTACGGTTGAGGTAATCACGCTCCGCTTTGAATCCTTGTTGGCGAAGGGCTTGTACCAACTCCAAAGCCTTGACATTTGCTCCTTCACCCAAGACTGCGATATAAACATCTAGGGCATTCTCGATAGGGAGGGCCACCCCTTGCTTTTCAAGGATGAGAAGCAGGCGCTCTACACCAAGTCCAAAACCAAAACCAGCAGTTTCAGGGCCTCCAAAGTAAGAAACCAAGCCATCGTAGCGACCACCTGCACAGACCGTCAAGTCATTGCCCTCAATCTCTGTGATAAACTCAAAAATCGTGTGGTTGTAATAGTCCAGACCACGCACCATATTGGTATCGATGATATAGTCTACTCCGAGAGTTTCAAGCATCTGACGCACAGCATCAAAGTGGGCTTGGCTTTCTTCATCAAGGAAGTCCAAGATAGACTGTGCATTCTCTACTGCTAGCTTGTCTTCTTTTTCCTTAGAGTCCAAGACACGGAGAGGATTTTCCTCCAAACGACGTTGGCTATCCTTAGACAAGGTCTCCTTGAGCGGTGTCAAATAGTCGATCAAGGCTTGACGGTAGGCCGCACGGCTCTCAGGATTTCCAAGAGTGTTGAGGTGCAATTTGACACCTTGGATGCCGATTTCCTTCAAGAAATGGGCTGCCATAGCGATGGTTTCCACATCGGTAGCTGGATTGCTAGAACCAAAGCACTCAACACCAATCTGGTGGAACTGGCGCAAACGTCCTGCTTGCGGACGCTCATAGCGGAACATTGGGCCCATGTAGTAGAACTTGCTTGGTTTTTGCACTTCTGGGGCGAAGAGTTTATTCTCTACATAGGAACGGACAACGGGCGCTGTTCCTTCTGGACGGAGAGTGATGTGTCGGTCACCCTTGTCATAGAAATCGTACATTTCCTTGGTTACGATATCCGTTGTGTCCCCGACAGAGCGACTGATGACCTCGTAGTGCTCAAAAATAGGCGTGCGCACTTCTGCGTAATTATAGCGCTTGAAAATTTCACGGGCAAAGCCCTCAACGTACTGCCACTTGGCAGACTCAGCAGGTAAAATATCCTGCGTTCCTTTTGGTTTTTGTAATTTCATAGAAAATCCTCTTTATAACTTAATAGTCCTATTTTACCATAAATAGAGGGATTAAAACAGTAAGAAAAAAATTAGGATTTAGATATCATTTTTGAGATTAAGCCCTGTCAAAAGGATAGCCAGCAAAGAAAGGCCAACAAATAGCATCCAAGTCAACTGTATATTCCATACGGCTACAAGTGAAAAACAAGCTGTTCCCACAGGTATGGATAAGGTAAACAATAGACCTAAAAAATTACTGGTACGAGCTAGAACCTCTGGAGCTAGATTTTTCATGAGCATGGCACTAATCTTTGGTGAAACTTTACCAGACACATACAGAGTTAAAAAGAGAAATAGCAAACCAAGCACGACTTGATTGAATAAGTTAGCTAGACCAACTAGACTAAGTCCCACTGTCGCCCACATCATTAATCTAGGCAGAGACTGCTTCCCAAAATAATCATTGCCCGTAAGGCTACTGATGATGACTGCTACTAAAACACAGACTTGCTCGATAAATAGTGCCTCTGTGTAAGAAAAATTCAAGAGAGAATGGCTCAAAAAGAAGATGTTATAAATGCTTCCTAAAGCGCCACCCAAGGAATTGATAAGCAAGACAGCAAAGATCATGAAACCAAAGTTTTTCTGTCCACTTTTTAGAAAAACGAGACGTAAATTTCGGTAAATTGTTAGGAACTGTTCTTTGATAGAAAGCTTCTCATTTTTTAGGATTTCACCATCAGGAGATGAAATTGACAGGCTTAATTTTCTTTTTCCTAAAAAGAGAATAGCTGCTGATACTAGGAAAAAACAGGCATTGATTCCCGCAACGAAGGAAAAATTGTTGACCGATAGACCTAAGAGCCAGACTCCGAAAGCTTGACCACCAATAGCTGAAATATAGGTGATAAACTGGGAAAAAGAGTAAGCTTCCATCAAATCATTTTCAGCTACTTTTTCCTTAATGAGAGGCATGCGCAAGCCACCTGCAAAATCACTGATGACATCACTAATGACATTGATTAAACACAGGCTAGAAAAAGCAAAGAGACTAGCTTGCTGAACAACTAGGGCTGCTAGAAAAAATAAAACCGCCTGAAACAAACCGCTATAGGTCATCCATTTGACCTTGTCCCTCGTATAATCTGCTCGAATCCCTACAAAAACTGTAAAGAGAGTCGGAAGAATCATGACAATATTCGCCATAGCAACAGCAAAAGAGGCTTGTGGCAAAGTCGATGCATAGACGATAAATACTAGGTTGAAAATCGAAGCACCAAAAGCATTGAAGAAGCGTGACAAAGTCAAGAGACGATAAGCTTGATTTCTAAACAATAGTTTCATAGGTAATCTCCCTTCTTATTCGAACTTCTATATGAAGTATGACCATAGTATAGCACTTAAAAATTTTAGAGGAAGAACTTTTGAATATATGCAACACACAAAACAAACAAAAAAATGATAGATCTTCTTTAATAACCTGAGAGAGGTCAAGAGTTCTATCGCTTCAAACTTCAAATTATTTTCTTACCTTGCAGATATTCAAGCATCAGTCGTTTTTCTATAGTATTCGGCAGATTTATTACAGCCAAGCATCTCAAAAATACGGACAGCATCTTCCATCTTTTTTTGTCCTTCCTTGACTCTGCCTTGCTTGCTATCAAGGAGACCTTCCGCCCACAAATAGACAATTCGGAAATAGGTCTCATTTTCCTTGTAGAAATGCTCTTCGATAACACGCTTAAAATAATAGGCATTGGTAAATTCTTCACACTCAATGCTAGCTAAAAAACCATTCAATAGCATAGTATGAAAAAGGTTTCGGTTCCCCTTCGTCTCCATTAGAAAATCAGATTTGCGTACCATCTCTCTAACATACCTAGTGAAAAGAGAAACAGATAAGAGGGGAGAACTGACTGAGAACAAATTCAATTCATAGTTCCCCCAAATCTCGGTAGAAAACAGATAATCATGAAGGACCTCCCCTTCCTCTGCTGTTAACTCTACGGTTTCATCCATTCCCTTCATATAAGACTTGATTATAATGGCATTTAGAATATGTTTCTGTTTGTTTTGAGAATTGGCTTGCTTTTGATACTCCTTACGATACAAGTCTTCAAGAGGTGCTATATTCTTTGGATCCAAGACATCTATGATTTCTTTTCTCAACTCAGAATCTGTATCATACTGAAAACCTCTAGCCAAAAAGAGGATTTCCTCCACACTCGCAGATATATTTTCTAGGGCAAATAGAAACTTTTCCACCGAAAGCTCACTCTGACCTGTTTCAAATCGGGATAACATAGACGGCGAAAATTGTCCCCCAGTTGCTTGTCTCAGCGAGATATTTCTTGACTCTCGTAATTGTCTAAAGACTTTTCCAATCTGCTCCATAGGCTTCCCCTTGATTCAGTATTTTCTTCATTTTATCATATTTTTCAGAAAATTCATCAAAAACTTGCCAAATTGTCAGAATTATGAGAAAATAGAGGATATTTATCACGTGGAGGGACTGTTATGAGAGACGATATCAAAATCAATGACCGCGCTTTGGCCTTGCAAGACCAAATTATCGAAAAACTAGAGAAGGTTTTTGATACAGATGTGGAATTGGATGTGTACAATTTGGGCTTGATTTATGAAATCAATCTGGACGAAACAGGTCTCTGCAAGATTGTCATGACCTTCACGGATACTGCCTGTGATTGTGCCGAAAGTTTGCCTATCGAAATCGTCGCAGGTCTGAAACAAATCGAAGGTATCGAAGATGTCAAGGTTGAAGTTACTTGGTCTCCTGCTTGGAAGATTACACGAATCAGTCGCTACGGCCGTATTGCTCTTGGACTACCGCCTCGTTAAACAGTCAAATCACTTTTGAAGATGAAAATAAGCAAGCCGAAAATGGCTTGCTTTTTAAGCTTATTTTTTACCTGACTTGTCCATATTCCAGAAGTCTGTCACGGCTCCGCGAGAAGCGGATGATACGATATGGGCATATTTACCGAGAACACCACGGCTGTAAAGTGGTGGCAAGGTTGTTTCTGCCTTGCGTTTTTCAAGTTCTTCTTCAGATACGGCCATGGAAATTTCTTTGGTATCTTGGTCAACCGTAACGATATCACCTGTACGAAGATAAGCAATTGGTCCACCATCCTGAGCTTCAGGGGCGATATGTCCAACAACTAGACCATAAGTACCACCAGAGAAGCGGCCATCCGTCAAGAGGGCAACCTTGTCTCCTTGACCTTTACCAACGATCATGGATGAAAGTGACAGCATCTCAGGCATACCAGGACCACCCTTAGGTCCAACGAAACGAACAACGACAACATCGCCATCAACGATTTCGTCTGTCAAGACAGCCTGGATAGCATCTTCTTCTGAGTCAAAGACCTTAGCTGGTCCAACGTGGCGACGCACCTTAACACCTGATACCTTGGCAACTGCTCCATCAGGGGCAAGGTTCCCGTTCAAGATAATCAATGGTCCGTCTGCACGTTTTGGATTTTCCAGTGGCATAATGACTTTTTGACCTGGTGTGAGATCTGCAAAGTCGGCCAAGTTTTCAGCGACTGTCTTACCAGTACATGTGATGCGGTCTCCGTGAAGGAAGCCATTTGCCAACAAGTACTTCATAACCGCAGGGACACCACCGACTTCGTAGAGATCTTGGAATACATACTGACCAGATGGTTTCAAGTCAGCCAAGTGAGGCACACGTTCTTGGATCGTATTGAAGTCTTCAAGTGACAAGTCAACATTGGCGGCATGAGCAATAGCAAGCAAGTGAAGAGTGGCATTTGTAGAACCACCGAGTGCCATAGTCACAGTAATAGCATCTTCAAAGGCTTCACGAGTCAAGATATCTGAAGGTTTGAGACCAAGTTCCAGCATCTTGACAACAGCACGTCCTGCTGCTTCGATATCTTCTTTCTTGTCAGCTGATTCAGCTGGGTGAGATGAAGATCCTGGCAAACTCATACCGAGAACTTCGATAGCTGTCGCCATGGTATTAGCTGTATACATACCACCACAGCCACCAGGGCCCGGGCAGGCATTACATTCAAGACGTTTCACGTCCTCAGCTGTCATGTCACCGTGGTTCCATTTTCCGATTCCCTCAAAGACAGAAACCAAATCGATGTCTTTTCCATCAAGATTTCCCGGTGCAATGGTTCCACCATAGGCGAAAATAGCTGGAATATTCATGTTAGCAATGGCAATCATAGAACCAGGCATGTTCTTGTCACACCCACCGATAGCGACAAAGGCATCGACGTTATGACCACCCATCGCCGCCTCGATGGAGTCCGCAATAATATCACGAGATGTCAAAGAGAAACGCATACCAGGCGTTCCCATGGCAATCCCGTCCGCTACGGTAATGGTTCCAAACTGAACAGGCCAAGCACCTGCAGATTTGACACCTTCTTTAGCCAATTTCCCAAAATCATGCAAGTGGATGTTACATGGTGTATTTTCCGCCCAAGTCGAAATCACTCCCACAATCGGTGTTTCAAAATCCTTATCTGTCATACCAGTCGCACGAAGCATAGCACGGTTTGGTGATTTAACCATACTGTCATAAATGCTACTGCGGTGACGTTTATCTAATTCAGTCATCTTATCCCTCCCGTTTCAGTTTTTACTATTATAGCACAATTTCCGCATGAAGAACAGAATAAAATTCTTGAATTTTCAGAAAATTCCGATTAACAACTTCTAATTTTTTCATCTTTTTTTGTCAAGTAACTTTACTTTACAAAAAAAATGTGTTATCCTAGTATGGTTGATGAAAATCACTAGATTGAATCGAATTTAAATACCTAAAGGAGAAATCAAAATGGCAGTACCTGCACGTCGCACTTCAAAAGCGAAGAAAAACAAACGTCGTACACACTACAAAGTAACAGCTCCATCTGTAAACTTTGACGAAACTACTGGAGATTACTCACGTTCTCACCGTGTATCACTTAAAGGATACTACAAAGGACGTAAAATCGCTAAAGCTGCATCAGCTGAATAATAGAAGGGAGATACCATGCGCGTAAATATTACACTTGAACACAAAGAATCTGGTGAACGCTTGTACCTTACTTCTAAAAACAAACGTAACACTCCAGACCGTCTTCAATTGAAGAAATACTCACCAAAACTTCGCAAGCATGTTGTGTTTACAGAGGTTAAGTAAGGGTTTCAGTACACGTCAATAGACGTCAAAATATTGATTTTAAGCGATTTTTGATTTTTTGAAACTCATTATATCGCACTACAAATCAATAAAAACTCTACCTTTTACTCTACCTTTTTTAGATAAATATATCATCTGGATATTGAAGTTAAGCCCTGCTATCATTTCGATGGCAGGGCTTTTTAATATTTGGTACACTAACTTCTTATCTATATTTTGGTGGATTTTAAGTTGACATCTACAAAGTTTAATGTTAGAATACATTCAAAAATATATTTGAATGAGGTATTTTATGATTCAAAATGTTGTTACTTCAATAATCCTGTATTCTGGGACAGCCGTAGACTTACTTATTATCCTAATGTTATTTTTTGCCAAAAGAAAAAGCAGAAAAGACATCATTAACATCTATTTAGGACAATTTCTAGGCTCTGTTAGTCTAATATTCCTAAGTTTGCTTTTTGCATTTGTCTTAAATTATATTCCTAGTAAAGAGATTTTAGGTTTACTCGGTTTGATTCCAATTTTCCTAGGCCTCAAAGTTTTGCTTTTAGGAGATTCTGATGGAGAAGCTATTGCAAAAGATGGTTTGCGAAAAGACAATAAAAACCTGATTTTTCTAGTCGCTATGATTACTTTTGCAAGTTGTGGCGCTGACAATATTGGTGTCTTTGTCCCATATTTTACCACCTTAAATTTAGCGAATTTGATAGTGACTTTACTTACTTTTCTAGTCATGATTTATCTCTTGGTTTTTTCTGCACAAAAATTAGCACAAGTCCCTTCTGTTGGAGAAACTTTGGAAAAATATAGCAGATGGTTTATTGCCGTTGTCTATTTAGGATTGGGGATGTATATCCTGATTGAAAACAACAGCTTTGACATGCTATGGGCTGTGTTAGGCTAGGAGAAAAAATTATGAAAAAAGATAGTATCTGTCAAGTGGATGTTATAAATCAACAAAATGTTACAACCGCAACGAACTACCTTGAAAAGGAAAAAGTCCAAAAATCACTTCGCATTTTATCAAAATTTACCGATAATAAACAGATAAATATCATCTTTTATCTCCTTGCCGTCGAAGAACTCTGTGTCTGCGATATAGCCTGTTTATTAAATCTCAGTATGGCATCTGCCTCCCACCATCTTCGTAAACTAGCCAATCAAAACATCTTGGACACTAGAAGAGAGGGGAAAATTATATATTATTTTATAAAAGATGAGGAAATCAGAGATTTTTTTAATCAACTAGGATAACAACTATTTCTACTACTTTCTACTTTTCCATGATTATAGGGGGATTATATATGAAATTTTTTGAAGAAAATTATTCACAAGAAATACCTACTCGTATCAAAAATTTAAGAAAAAAATACAATATTACACAAAGCGAACTAGGCAATGCAGGTCAAGTTAGTCAAGTTGAAAGTGGTAAGCGACCAATTACGAGTTCGATGTTAGTTTATTTAAATGCTCTAACCGCTTCGAGCTATACGTATATCGTTTTTGGAGAGTTAGATGAGTTTATTGAGAATCTGTTTCATTATTTTTTCAGTTCTATTTTATATAGAGATTTAGAGGCTGTAGATGAAAAACTATATTCTTTCATGAGTGATGATTTAATTTCAATCCAATCAAGTTGTCTAAGTATTGCCAAGACATTTGCAAATTTCAATATTCAAAGAAAAAGATTTATGATTTCTACTGAAACTGAAATGGATACTTTTCACAAGAAAGATGACATTGACGTATGGGTTGGTGGAAAAAGTTATAACCCCGCTAGAAGTTTTAGAACCCGTACCATCAATGAATTGACTGTCATTGATTTTGAAGAAATGTTTGATATTCTTTGGTTGATGTTAGGGGATAATTTAATTAAATCATTTGAAGTTAATGTCTGTGGTATCCTATTTGAATTAGGCGGAAATGACATACCCTCAACATTTAGGCAAGAAAACATTGATCCTCTCATCAATAAATGGTGGTATGATAATGTTTCGACAGAAATTATCCCTAATCTAATAAAAAAACTCAAAGAAAATCCCTTGTTTAATATCGGATTTATGGTAAATGATATATTAGAAAGAATGTATAAAGAGAATATTCCAAAATCTTACCTTACATCCGTCCCATTAGTTATTTCTCAAAAAGGAAGAACAACCTATTCGTTTAGTATGACTGGTGGTCAACAAATAGATGGAGTGAAATTCAAACAGATATATGAGGACTATATGAAATTACTCAGTCAAGGTAAGGATATCACAGAGTTATATCAAAAATATTCTAAAGAAGAGTTGGCAAATCTAGGCATTAATATTTATCAATCCAATGATATAGAAAGGACTGAGGAAAGAACTTTTGATGAAATTATCAGTTGGGTTTCCAACCCTTATGCAACAAGACCAATTCAAGAAAGGCACACTATTCAATTAGAGCCAACAAGATTTTCACTAGAGGATAAGAAAAGAATTGAAGAAGCTGCAGCTCAAGGACTAAGCGAAATCGACCTTATTGATTTAGTTGACCTATATGATATTAATTTAGACAATACAAGCGTCAATCGCCATATTGTGGGGTTATTGACTAATAACACCCAAGTAACATACTATTTCCAAGAACAATTAAATAAGGAGTTGCTGTCAATGGCTCACGCTTTAGATAACGTACAACAGGCCTTTATTAAATTATTAAGTGAAGAGGAGATACGAAAATTTGCTCTTTAAAGACTAGGTGAATCGCCTAGTCTTTTTTTGCGCCTCGTTTTACAAATTAGTCTATTGAAGTAAAAAAAGAAGTAAAAAATAAAAGAACATTACGCTTTATACTGAATATATCAAGAAAAACTCTTGATATAAATTTTAATAGTTCAAATTGATGGCCATCAAAGGACAGATTGAAACAAATATGATGACATGACGATAAAGATCATGTCTTGCATAGAATTGTTTCGCTGTTTCTTTGTTGTGCCTTTTGGTATACTCAGCGTTCAATATTTGCTCATTTTGTTTCCTTCTGTCCAAAGGACAGAAAGGAGCTCATCATTATGAGTAATAAAGTACAAGAACGTCGTGAGCGTAAAATCAAAGAAGCTATTAAAGCTAAAAATTGGGATGAAGTAACTCGTTTGCTTCAACAAGAACAAAGTAACGCAGAACGTCGTGACCGATACCACAATAGACGAATCAAAGACGAAACAATAGCTAGCAAAAATGCCAAAAAGTCTGTACGTTATGATGTCATTGCAAGTTCTGATTTGAATCCCGAAGAAGCTTTAATCCTAGAGGAGTTAAGACAAGCTATTCGTGAAGCTAAAGCATCCCTATCAGAAATTGACAGTAAGATTGTTGAAATGATAGCGGAACAAGGTTCAAGCTATAAAGAAACGGCTCGCTATATCACTGAACATTATAAGAAAATGAGTGATGTAACTGTTAAATCCCATTATTGTAAAGCGCTAAAAAAATTAGCTCCTTTATTAAAAGCTTACCGCTAATCCCTCAAATCCAGTGTCTCTGTCACTGGATTTTTTGTAAAAAAAAATTAAAAATTCAACAAATAACTTTGCGTTTAGCTGTCTCATTCTCCTTAGTAATGAGGAGGTGGTCAGATAACCTAAAAAACAAAGTCCAGCTCATGACCCAAACCGAGCCTGTCGCATTCACACTATCTCTTATTCATAAGGAGGATTTGCCCTATGGCGTTTAAAATGAAAACCACAAAAGGTGGTTATACAACTACATTGGCTGATAAAATTATCAGTCAAAAACAACCGATTTACTCACTTAGTACCGAACTTGAACCACAACAACGGTTTGAAGAAGGAAAACCAACCGGAGAAATCGTAGCTTATAAAGCATGGTTTGTACAGGAAGGGCAAGACCCTTTCCAAGTAAAATTTGAAGAAACGATTGAGCTTCCAGCTTTTCAATCCATGATTCAATTTGACACACTACAAGCCTGCGAAGTAAAATATAACATCTACTTCAAAGCAAATGATATCAAGGAGGTTCGGTAATGACTTCACAATCTCGTGATGTGCTGAACCAATCTTACCTGCAATCTTACCTGCTCCAGAGCCTAAACATGGCTCTGGGGGCTTTGATGCAGGGAGAAACCAGCTACACCAATTCTTTTAATATTGTTATTCAAGCAGACGGCTTTATCTTTGTCCCTCGTCTACCATGTGCTTATATCCTTGATGATGACTTGTACAAGAAAATCTTTCTGATTGCCAATGCTTCACTTTATCCACAATATACGCTTCTAAAACAAAACGCTACCTATTTTGTCCCTCTAGAAACAGCTGACTTACACACTCAGCGTGGATTATTTTTCCCTTGGAAAAAGGGAATTTCAGAACGTTTAGTCATTCCAGATTTGGATAAGTTTTCAGCTAGCTTGCCACAGGGGAAAATCCCTATCATGAAATACTTTGAACTCAATTTAGATAAGGTTAATCACTGGGCTATTGCTGGAAATTCAGGTTCTGGGAAATCGTACGCTCTCACTTATTTCTTGAGTGTACTAAAGCATATGTCTGACTTGATTATCATTGACCCTAAATTTGATACCCCAAGTCGATGGGCAAGAGAAAATCACGTTGCTGTTATACACCCTGTTGAAAACCGTTCAAAATCAGATTTTGTCTCACAGGTCAATGAACAATTAAGTCAGTGTGCAACTCTCATTCAGAAACGACAAGCTATCTTGTATGATAATCCCAATCATCAATTTACCCATCTAACTATTGTTATTGATGAAGTCCTCGCTCTATCAGAGGGAGTCAATAAGAATATCAAAGAAGCCTTTTTCTCCCTACTCTCACAGATTTCCTTATTAGGACGTGCTACCAAAATCCATCTGTTTTTGGTAAGCCAGCGTTTTGACCACAATACTATTCCAATTTCAGTGAGGGAACAGCTAAACGTATTGTTGCAAATTGGAAATATCAATCAGAAAACTACTCAATTTTTATTTCCAGACCTAGACCCAGAGGGTATTGTTATTCCAATAGGACATGGGACAGGTATCATTCAAGTTATCGATAATGAACATCCCTACCAAGTTCTGCCCTTACTCTGTCCAACCTACTACACTAAACGAGGTATTCTATGACCAATAAAACCTACTTTATGAGAAGTTTTAATCTCATACTATATTTATTTCTATTTGCACCTATCTGTTCTGCATTTGGATGGTTATTCAATTATCTTTCCGTTCAATTAACAAATATCACGTTTGTCAATTTAGATACGGTCAAAAGTATTACGGATATCATTAGTTCCGTTTGTCATGGATTTGCACTTATTTCTCTTCTACTTGCCTTATTTTTGGTTGGATTAGAAATAATACAACGGTTGAAAACAGATAGTCTTTGGAACTATATCCAATCTGTCTATCACACTTTTCTGTTGCGACACTTCCTGTTTCAGCGTGAACGAGTACAGAAGATAAGCAATCTTGAACATCAGACGGTTACTACTATCAACCCAATCCATAACGGATTTAACCGAGCTGTTCGTAAGTGTATCGTAGATATACGAAAAGATACCATCACTATTTTTCTAAAAGTCCCTAGAGACCAACAAGGGCAAAAAATCCTAAAAGAGATGGAAGCACAATTAAAAGAAGAAATCGTCAGCCAACACGCAGACTATTATTTCTCCTCTCCTATTCGAGTTCGTAACCAATTGTGGTTCACTGGACAAAAACGTTAATCCCTTGGGGCTGTGGCTTGCGTTAAGCAAAAGCCAGACAGCCCCTTTTTATATTCTTTTCTATCATGACCTATTGGGGTGACTACGACCCCCAATAGGTCAATAATCAATAATCACAAAAAATTCAATTTTTTCAAAAAAAACTTTGCATACGACCTGTCATTTCTCCTTAGTAATAGAACCCAAAAGAAATGAGGTAACTGCCTATGGCAAAAGAACAGCGCTCAACCAAATGGACTTTTCTCTTCTACGAGGAAAGCGCACCAGAGAACTACTTGAATATATTAGAGGAACTCCATATTCCGTTTATTCTTAGTCCTTGGCACGATAAGGACGTTAATAGACAGACGGGAGAGTTCAAGAAATCGCACAAACACGGTGCTTTCTTCTTTGATTCACTGAAAAGCTATTCACAAGTATCAAATATCATCAGTGACAAACTAAACGGTCCAGCACATGTGGAGGTAGTTATGTCTCCCACTGGTTTATTTGACTACTTTACCCATGCGGAAAATCCAGATAAGACCCCCTACAACATTGAGGATATTGAAGTCGGTTGCGGCTTTAATTTAGAAAAATTCTTGATGGAGATGAACTCCTCGGATTTTATACATGAAGTAGTTGATATTATCGAAGAGAACGACTTTACCGAATTTGAAGAATTGGTCTGGTATGCCCGAGCAAACAATACCAATTTATTAGGGCTTATCATTGAACGTACATATTTCTTCGCCAAATACCTAGATTCACGAAGATACAATCCTAATCGACTCCATAATTCAAACACAGAGGAGAAAGAGAATAATGAATAACGAAAAATTAGAACAAATTGAACAATTATTGCAAACACTTATCAAACTCATTCAAATCAAAGAACAGAACATACCACTAAAGATAATACAACAGCGAGAATTGCTAAAACAGCTAAATATCTCCCCAAACACACTAAAAACTTGGGAACAAAAAGGATTAAAAAGATTAGAACCTCCTATAGAGGGAACTCGAACCGTCTTCTATCTACTAGATGATATTATCAACTTTTTACAATCCAAATTCTGAAAATTTGTGCTAAAATAGTTTTATCTAAAAGAAAGAGTGGTAACTATTTTAGCCTACTTCAATATCCATGAAGAAAGGCAAATATGGAAACTGAAACAATTATTCATAATGGCAAAAAAGTCATTAAAAAAATCAAAAAAGATAAGTCCATCTCATACACTTTGAAGGGGACATTTCTGGGAAAAGATATCAAAACTGGTAAGCAAGTCACTACTACCATTACAGCCAAGACACTAAAACAGTTAGATAGAGCAATCATTCAAGCACGACTAGAATTTGAAAAAAATGGCTCAACACGAGAAAAAGTTATCGTCATTGATACACTGGAAGATTTAGCTGAAGAATGGTTTAAATCATATAAAACCTGGGTTAACTCGCATAATACTCTGAACAGAGTAAGAGGTTATCTTGATAATTATATTATCCCTAAATTTGGAGATTACAAACCAGATAAAATTGAATCTGCGGATATCCAGCTTTGGTTAAACGATTTGGCAAAGAAATCAAAAGAGTCCATTGAATCTGGTATAAAGCGTGCTGATAAAGGTAGTGCTAAAGATTTTGGTGCTGTTATCCATAAGTTGAAAGATATTTTTGACTATGGAATTACAAACTATGGACTAATCACTAATCCTGTTAGCACTGTTAAGATACCACCTAAGCCAAAATCAAATAAGCAACGCATCATGGTATTACATGATGATGGTCTTGTAATATGGCTTAATTATCTTGAAAGTTTAGATAACAATAGAGCCAATCGTAGATTTAAGTTAATTTGTAATACTCTATTAGCCTCCGCTTTGCGAATAAATGAATTACTTGCATTGACGATTGATGACCTAGATTTTGAAAATTCTTCTATTAACGTCAGTAAAACATTGATGTGGAAAACCGCAAATAAAAAAGATGGGACAAAAGGGGAAGTTATCTGTAAAGCTACACCAAAAACTGATGCAGGAAATCGCTCTGTCCCTGTCCCTCCCCCCATAATAGAAAAACTCAGAGATTTCCACCACGAAATGAACAAGTATCTTGAATTGCACAACAGACATAGAACAAAACTGATTTTCCCTACAATCTATGGGAACTATATGTGTGACAGAAACGAGAGAACAACTCTTAAGAAAAGGTTAGTAGGTCTTGGATTACCAAACTATGGTTTCCATTTATTCCGACATACTCATGCTTCAATGCTACTTAATGCTGGAACAAATTGGAAAGAACTCCAAGTCAGAATGGGACATAAATCCATTTCAACTACAATGGATACTTACGCTGAATTAGCACCACAACGAAAGTTAGAAGCTGTGGGGATTTATCTTGAAAAGATTGCTGAGCTAACACAATAACTACTCTACCATTCACTCTACCTTTTATTATGTAGCATTCTAGAAACATTGATGTACCAACGTTTCTAACAGCTAAAATAGAAATTATTTAACTCTTACAGAAGTTAAATAAGCATAACTCAAAACGCCTTACTGGGCGTTTTTTACTTGATTGGCGAGCAATCTTTAGCTTTTCAGGAGAGATTTATGGCGTTTTATCTTTGGATGTTTCCTCTACTTTTTATCTTTCACGATATGGAAGAAATTATCGGTCTTGTCCCTTGGATTCATTTCAACGAAACCTTGCTGGCCCAAAAGGCTCCAACTATTCTCAAAATCCACAAAGGAATTACAACAGAGGGATTTGCTCTCGCTGTTTTTGAGGAATTCATCCTTGTCTTAACCATCACTTTATTAACGTATTTTACTCAATCTAGAGTTTTCGAATTAATTTGGTTAGGGGGATTTGTGGCCTTTGCGCTTCATCTCTTGCTCCATATCGGACAATCAATCCTTCTTCGCAAGTATATCCCTGCTCTGATTACTTCTACCATTTGTTTTCCTGTCTGTGCTTATTTGATTACAGACATCGTGCATTTGTGGCAGGTTTCGACTAGCGAATTTTTCCTATTTTCACTAGTCGGCTCAGGCATCGTCGTCATCAATCTCCTCTTTGCTCTCTGGCTCGGGAAAAAGTATTCCGTCTGGCTCATCCATTACCATTAACAAAAGTTCCTTGCAATTTCATTTTGCGGGGAACTTTTTTATCCACCTTCACAGTTAAGAAGTAAACATTGTAATACTTGTAGCCCTAAAGCGTTGATATAACTGACATTTTCAACTATTCAACGCTTTTTACTACCCTTTTTAATGTACTTTTGCTCATTTTTGAGCTTTTTGAGTTCCACTTTTGGAAAGCAAACGTTATATCTAGCGTATACTTATCTTTGATCTGTTACTCTTTTTTGAGTAATAGCCTTGCTTAGGGTGCAGGTGCACCCCGTGCATACTTTTTCAACCTGTATAGTTTTGAGTGCTAAAAAGGTAATCTTCTCTTGTCCTCTGCCGTCTCTGGATAAGTAAAGAAGTTTCTTCCCACTCCCTCCATAAGTCGGCTTACTATTGCAGAGTCATAGGTCTTTTTAAGCTGCTCCCCTGTTAGATTGGTATTGACAATCGTCCTTACCCTACTATCTAGCAACTCAAACAAAAACCGTTGACGGCTGTTAGCGGCCTCTTTGCCTTGATTTCCGAAGGTGCTTTCTTTCCCTAAATCATCCAGAAAGAGAAAATCTACACCCGTTAGCAGTTTCATCATCTGCCCCTGGTTTCGCTGGTTCTCATTATAATCTACTCCGCTCTCTATCAGCCTAAAGAGATTAGCTACAGGATAAAAAAGTACGCTCTTAGGTTCTCCTATAGTCTTAAAATCCTCATTGAGTTTTCTAGCTATACTGATAGTTAAGTGACTTTTACCTACACCATGAGAACCCTGTATGATAGAATTCCCCTTTCCTCCCTGCTTAAAATAATACTCATTCAAGTATAAACCAAAATCACGGGCTTTCTTGTCAGTATCATTACTTACAGTAAAGGTTTTATAGCTCGCCTCTTTTAATTTAGGAGGTATAATGCTCCTAGCTTCTAACAAGGAATAACTAGTAGCTAATTCAGCATTCAGCTCTTCTTGGCAAGCAGTATCAGCCTTTTCTTTCTCGATCTTTGGATTCATACACATAGGACAAGCTAACACATAGTGTAACTCTGTATTGTCAGTCGCCTTGACCTTATTCACTGTTTTCCATAGGTAAATACCATGTATTGGACAAGTTTGGGAACTAATTTCCACACGTTCGCTTAGGCGTTCACCTACTTTATATTCTTTCTGCATATCACATACCTCTTAGAATCCTAAATCATCAGCCTTACCTAGCTCACTGAAAGGAACGCTATCAGATTTTTGTACATGCTTGTCCTTGTACTCTTGGGCGTTCTGTTTTGCTTGTTCTACAGTCTTGATACCTTGCCCCTGTAACCTCTCCAATATTGAACGAGTGTAACGGATATTACGCCCACCGCTCAGGATCGTCTCATCTAGTGCATACATCAGCAAGGCTTGTCCGTGTGTTTGTAGCAAGTCCTCAACTTCTGACACGATTGTCCCATTAACCGACATTTCACCAAAAGCCTGTTTGAGTTTTTCAAAGATTGGATTTTTACCACCGCCAGCACCAACATTTTTTGAGGCGTTAGCCTCTTCTTGCTCTAGCTGTAGCTCTTTCTCTATATCTATATCTATCTCTTTCTCTATCTCTGTCTTACATGTAGTTAACAATGTAAGATTATCAGATGACATTGTAAGGCTTTCTTTGTTTTCTCGTTGCTGTTTTCGATATTCTCGCATATATGCTGCTTGGTTGGTTTCCTGTTGTACCAGGGCTTTAGCCTGGGGTAGTTCTGCGTTTTTATCTTCGTCAATCTGTATTAAACCGCATTTTGTAAAGTATGCCATGGTCATATCTATATCATCTTCTGATACATCTAATTTTAGGGCTAACTCTTCCTTGAGATTGTCAAAGTAGCCCTCATAGTATAAAATACAATCACTTTCCAAGCTCTCTAGCATGAGCCTAATATAAATCACCGTCATAGTGTACCCACCAGGTACCGTCTTTAGTCTCTTGATAAAAATATTATCAAAAAATTTCTTATCAATTTTTAGCCAAAAATATATTTTAGTTCTTCCCACCTTTACCCCCTAATCTACTGCAAGAAAATTGTATATATCGGTCTTGCGGTAATAAATCTTCTTACTGTTCTCAAAAGGAGACTGATACGGCTTTAAACCGTGTTTTTCCCAACTATTCAGCGTTGTTCCGCTGATCCCTAACTTATTTAGTAGATCGGCTCTAGCAATTAAGTCCCAGCCGTCATTATGTTGTTTTTCAAGCTCAAGCCTTTTCTCTAAGTGATCTCCCACTTTCTCCAGTAGCTCAAGCTCTGCCTCTCTTGATAATAGTTGCATATTGCACCCCTTTTCTAATTGTTCCGCTTGCCTGCTAGTTGAATATAACACCCATAGCAAGGGTTTAAATCCTCTCTTGGTGTTTCTATCGTCTGTTTGCTTTCTCGCTCCATTTGGGCGCTTTTTTTGCGGTCTCGGTGGTTTAGATAAACCAGTAAGCCAATCAACACCACCATAAAGATAACCGCCTGTGTATTGGTTAAATCTAGCTCGTTCATTTTAATAGCCCTCTTTTTTGCAGATCAGCAGCCACTAAACCACGTAAGTACATCCAGGTTGACGTAGTTACATGATTGATCCCATTACTTAAATTATTTTCTTTTATTACTTGATCTAAGAAATTGAATAGCAACCAGTCAGGAGCTTTTCCATGTTTTTCTGTACATTCCTCGTCATAGCTTTTTAATTCTCCAAGCAAATTCTCAACATTCCTATTAAAGAAATCCTCATGACTTGCCTCTTGCTTTTTATATGCCTCAGATAATTTGTAAAACTGAATCCATAGCTGACTAATGTCCAACCGACAACCTTCGGCAATTTCTGCAGCTCCATCATGATTTTTAGCTTTATGCCAATCTGACAAAATATCTAATTTTTCCTCAACTAGTTGTAACCCTTTTTCAAACTCTTTAAAGTATGTGTTCATGTTTATTTCCTCGATTATTTTTTATTTTGTATAGTTGCTCCAGGACTTTTTCCCAATTCTAGGAGAAAGTCCTAACAGTTTTTTTAATGCCTTTCCTGTAATTGCCAGCCTCACGCTCAGAGTCGCCAATATTTGAAAGCGTGAGAAAATACCAGTTTAAAGAGTTAGCGCTCTCTCGTCTGGGCACAAATCACTATTTTGTGATATAATTAAATAAATACCTAACTAAATCCCATACTTGCTATTTGTGGTTTTAGTTGTTTAAGTGAAAAGCCTTGCTGATTTGGTCATCGGTTAGGGCTTTTTTTGTTGCTTTAATAATCTTCTGCCAGCCATTCCATGACTTTCTGATAAATGCTATTCTTAACCTCTCCGCCTTGAATAACCTTGCGATAAGTAATAGGGTTAATTCCTATTTGCTTTGCTACCTCTTGATTTGTAAGCATGTTATCAGCCTGCTTTCTTCGGATAGCTTTGGCCTGGGTTGCTGTAATAGTTATCATTCCCATTCTCCTTTCTTGCTTTGTAAAGAATTACTTTACTTGATATTAGTTTATAAAGTTTTACTTTATTTGTCAAGAGGAAATATAAAAAAACTTTACAAAATCTCTTTTACTCGTTATAATCTATTTGAGGTGACTTAATGAGTACAATAAAAAATAGACTTAAAGCATTAAGAAACGCAAAGGGCTTGACTCAAAATGATTTAGCCCTGGAACTAAACAGTCGGCTGAATAGTAACGAAAAAACCATCTCTAAAATGACGGTTTCAAATTGGGAAAACAATAAACATGCTATAAAGCAAGACAAGGCAGAATTACTAGCTGAATTCTTTAATGTTTCTGTACCTTATTTGCTAGGATACGAAGAAGAACCACTGCTAGAAGATATTGCTCAAGAGCTATCTAGTTATATAACAAAAGATGAATGGGAAATAATACACTCTGACCCAGCACAAGAAGAATATTATATGTCTGTAGCATGGGATAGAATGCTAGAGGCTACTAGAGCGCCCTTAAATAATGTTTCTGATCCTATTTTATCTACAAATGTTTATAAAGATATTGAAACTGAAACTGACTTAGAAACTTTGGATAGCTTAATTTCTGATACTTTGTTAGCTAAAAGAATATTAGATAGTCTCCAAAATAGAGTACTTTCTAGCGATATAAAGAATTCACAAGAATACAGCCAAGAAATAGAAAAAGTCATATCTTGGTTGAATGACTTTAGCGACGCCTTAGGTAGTCAGAAACTTCAACTAATAATTAAAGACAATAACCCCTGAAACGCTCTCTAAGCGATTTTATAGCTCAGCTATATAAATACCTAAAATAAACGAAAATAGGGCTATTCTCGTAGCTCTCAGCGCTATATAAAGACAATATTCATAAATACTTAACTAAATCCCATACTTGCTTACTGATGTTAGAAAGGTATTACTATGAATATTACAGAATACAAAAAGAAAAACGGTGCTACAGTGTACCGTGCAAGTGTTTATTTAGGCGTTGATAAGCTTACAGGGAAAAAGGCTAGGACAACCGTTACAGCAAGCACTAAAAAGGGCGTTAAAATCAAAGCTAGGGAGGCTGTCAATGCTTTTGCAGCTAATGGATATAGCGTAAAGGAAAAGCCAACCATTACAACCTATAGGGAGCTAGTCGCTCTATGGTGGGAGAGTTACAAGAATACAATCAAGCCAAACTCCCAGCAATCCATGGAGGGGATCGTAAGGCTTCATATTTTGCCTGTGTTTGGCGATTACAAGCTAGACAAGCTCACTACTCCCATTATCCAGCAACAAGTCAATAAGTGGGCTGACAAGGCCAATAAGGGCGAAAAAGGGGCATACGCAAACTATAGCTTTCTAAACAATATAAACCGACGTATTCTCCAGTATGGCGTGACTATGCAAGTGATCCAGCACAACCCTGCGCGTGATGTCATTATCCCACGTAAACAACAAAATAAAGAGCATAAGGTCAAATTTTTCAGCAACCAGGAACTAAAACAGTTTTTAGACTACCTGGAAGATTTGGATCAGTCTAGTTATGAGAATTTCTTTGACTACGTGCTTTATAAAACACTGCTGGCTAGTGGTTGCCGTATCGGTGAGGCTTTAGCTCTTGAGTGGTCTGATATTGACCTTAAAAAAGGCACTATCAGCATATCTAAGACTCTCAATAGATACCAGGAAACAAACACGCCTAAGTCTAAAGCAGGTCTAAGAGAGATCGACATAGACAAGGCTACAGTTTCCCTACTCAAACAGTATAAAAAACGTCAACAAGTCCAGTCATGGCAACTAGGACGATCTGAGGGGATTGTCTTTACTCCCTTTACCACAAAATACGCCTACGCTTGCCTACTAAGAAAGAGGCTACAAAGTCACTTTAAAGCTGCTGGCGTTCCTGATATTAGTTTCCATGGTTTCCGACATACTCACGCTACAATCATGCTATACGCTGGCATAGAAGCGAAAGATTTACAGTATAGGCTAGGCCACTCTAATATCTCAATGACCTTGAATACTTATGTCCATGCTACCAAAGAGGGAGCAAAAAAAGCCGTCTCAATCTTTGAGGCAGCTATCAGCAATCTATAAATAATAAGGGTGCCCCATTTTTGGGCTACCCTATTACTATACCTAAAATTAGTTATGGGTAACTAAAAGGGTAGTAAAATCAAAAAAAGCACTCTAGGATAGAGGCCTAAAGTGCTTAGTTTCAAGGCTTTACAGCCTATCTTATTTAATAAAATATTACAACATTTTGTTGTAGAATTCAACGACAAGTGCTTCATTGATTTCTGGGTTGATTTCGTCGCGTTCTGGCAAGCGAGTCAATGAACCTTCCAATTTTTCAGCGTCGAATGATACGAATGCTGGACGTCCAAGAGTAGCTTCTACTGCTTCAAGGATTGCTGGAACTTTCAATGATTTTTCACGAACTGAGATCACTTGACCTGGAGTTACGCGGTATGATGGGATATCAACGCGTTTTCCGTCAACAAGGATGTGACCGTGGTTTACGAATTGACGAGCTTGACGACGAGTAGTCGCAAGGCCAAGACGGTAAACAACGTTATCCAAACGACGTTCCAAAAGAAGCATGAAGTTGAAACCTAGGATTCCGCCTTTGATTTTTGTAGCTTGTACGAACAAGTTACGGAATTGTTTTTCACCTACACCGTAAGTGAAACGAAGTTTTTGTTTTTCAGCCAATTGCAAACCGTATTCTGACAATTTAGAACGGTTGTTTGGTCCGTGTTGTCCTGGTACGTAGTTACGACGTGCCAATTCTTTACCTGTACCTGTGAGTGAAAGGCCAAGGCGACGAGCTTGTTTCCAAGATGGTCCTGTATAACGTGACATATGTATGTCCTCCTGATATAAATAATATTTCGGTGGAAATAGTCACTTAGAAAGCCCTGATTCGTGCAGATGCCCTTCGCCTAAACAGCCAAGGTTACTTGTCATAAGACACCTGTTGACGAGCTTCATGCTTTCCTGCTGCTATTTCACACAAAGGCTATTATACCATGAAAAGCTAGATTTGTAAAGGGATTTTACGACTTTATTTCAAATTGAGGCTGAATGTAAACTTGCTTCCTAAGCCATATTGACTTTCTGCTGTGATTTCGCCACCAAGCTGATGGGCTAGTTCTCGTGCAATCGCAAGACCTAAGCCATGCCCACCCGTCTTCATATTGCGCGAAGTTTCTACACGATAAAGTCGTTTAAAGATTTTTTCCAAATCCTCAGGAAGGATTCCCTGACCCTCGTCTTTCACACTGATTCTCAGCTCTTGTTCTGTTAATTGGGCAAGAACCTCGATTCTGGTTCCTGGTTCTGAATATTTAAAGGCATTGTTTAACAAGTTGACCAGAATGCGAGAAAGTTTGTCAGAATGGCTCTTGATTTTCGCCGACTCAGGTGACACTTGAATGTAAATATCCCGCTCCTCTTGTTCAATCTGGAGCTGGAATTCACTCATTGACTCAATCAGCAACTGATCTAAAAAGACCTCTTCGACTTCCTCATCAGCAGTATCTTGAGGTTGTGTGTTAAGAGTCAAAACATCCAATTCCTCCACTAGCTTGTTTAGACGCTCGGTTTGCCGACCAATCGTGGTTAAGTAGTGGAGCCGCTCCTCTTCCTTGATCACTCCATCTAGAATTCCCTCCACAGTAACCTGAATGGAGGTAATGGGAGTTTTAATATCGTGAGAGAGCTGCGCAATCATCATTCTCTTTTCTTGTTCGCTCTCATCAAGTGATTGAAAGGTAGCCTGCAAATTGTGGGACATGTCATTAAAAGCCTGACCTAGCTCTTGAAATTCTAATGGTCCTTTGGTTTCGATTTCTGTGCTGAAATCCTTGCTGGCTATATCCTGAGCTTGTTTTTTCAAATGTTTCAGAGAAGAGAACACAGGCGACAAAAGAAAGATGCTCACTGCAGCGCCAATGAAACTAGCAATCAAGGTCATTCCAACTAGAAAGTAAACTTCACTTTTCTCAATCAACATTCGTTGGACTGCCCAGAAAACGACCAAAATCGTTAGTAGAGTCGACACTAGATACCCCACTAAAATATAGTTTTTTAATTTCATTTTCTACCTCTTGGTTTTTCCATCTTATAGCCCAAACCCCAGACAGTTTTGATAGCAGGAGCATTTGAATTCGTATACTTGGTCAACTCTTGCCTCAAAGCATGGATATGAACATTGAGTGTATTGGTATCATCCACATAGTCCTCTTGCCATACCTTCTCGTAAAGTTCCGTCTTTGAAAAGACTCTCTCAGGATTGCTGGCTAATATCCATAGAAGTTCAAAGGATTTTACTGTCAATTCCAAAGGTTGATCCCCAATGCGAACTTCATGAGTCACATGGTTGATCACTAAGTCACCAAACTCGATCTGTTCTGTCTCTACTCCACGGCTAAGGCGACGCAAGATATTATTCACTCTTAAAACCAATTCGCGTGGGCTAAAGGGTTTGACTATAAAATCATCTGCCCCCAAACTTAATCCATAAATCTTATCCTGTTCGCTTGTCTTAGCAGTTGTAAAGAGAAAGGGTTGATCCGGAGCGATATACTGAACTTCACTGATAAAATCATAACCGTCCATATTGGGCATCATGATATCTGTGATAATGAGGTCGATAGATTTCTTTCTGAAAAGTTCTAATCCCTCCTTACCATCATGGGCGACCAAAACATCGTAACCTGCCTGTATAAGATAGCGGTTTTGAATATCTAGAATATCTATCTCATCATCAACCAGCAAAATTGTCTTTTTCATCTGACACTCCTTCGATAAAAACAGTGTTATACTTGCTTTAGTATAACACTATTTTCTCTAATGTTTAAGTGATTTGAATCTTAATCTTCTCGTTTGCTTGTCAAACCCAAAAGTCCAACAAGACCTGCCAAGGCTAGACCAAAGATACCAAGGCCAGCTGTAGCTGTTTTAGCTTCCCCAGTATTTGGTAGCATCGCTTTATCATCTTTTTTCATCATATTAGCCATTGGGCTAGAAGCTGGTTGATCGACCTTCATATCTGACATATGGTGATTTGTACCCATCATACCCTCAGTCGTACCTGTAGAGCCTGTTTCAGAAGGCTTCGTATTCATCTGACCTTGTTGAGATGGTATTGTCGCCATTTCTTTTCCACGAAGCTGAATCGTTACTTGACGAGTAGCAATCAGATTGGTCAAATCAGGTTTGCCATCTTTAGCACCGTAGACTTTAACAGTAGCTAGGTATGTATGGGTTCCGTTAGCTCGAAGTTGCTCCAGCAAGGCCTGACCATCTTTGCCAACCGTATTGCCATTCAAATCCACTTCGTAGAAATATTGGCCTTTAGCCAAGCCTTCAAGTGGCAATAGGGCAGGATTTTTAGCTGTTCCGTTGTCGGACCATGGAGCTTTGTCTGAAGCTTTTAACAAGAGGCGAGTCAACATACCATCTCCACCAAAAGCTTCGTATGGAATAACTTGGTTGACACCAGCCAAGAAAGGTCCAGGAACCTTAGCCTTATCAAGGTAGCTAGCTGGAACATCAATCATGTCTTTGACATTGTTAACAACAGACTCTTTAACCTGATTTGGAGTGGTCAAGCCATTCAAGTTGACATCCAAATCTTTAGTCGCTACCAGATTAGTCAAATCAGGTTTGCCGTCTTTTGCACCGTACACCTTGATGGTAGCCTTATAGCTTTGTGTACCATTTTGTTTCAAGAGGTCAAGAAGGTCTTTATCTGATTTGCCTTGGGTGCCTGCCAAGTCTACTTCGTAGAAGTAAAGACCTTTGCCCAATTTCTCTACTGGTGGGAGAGCGGGATTTTTAGCCGTTCCGTTGTCTGACCATGGAGCATTATCAGAGGCTTTCAAGATCAGGCGAGTCAGCATGCCGTCACCAGCGAAGAATTCGTATGGAATGACTTGATTGACACCAGCTGTAAATGGGCCTGGGAAATTGGCTTTGTCAAGGTAGCTAGCCGGAACATCTACTGTATCTTTTGTATTGTCAGCCACACCTTTTTGTACTTCAGCTGGGGTAGTCGCTGGTTGCGCTTCACTAGCTTCACGGTCTTGTCCAGAAACTGTAGGCGCAGGACTTTCCACAGGTTTAACTGCATCTTCTGTTTGTTTCTTAGAGTCAGGTTGTGCTTGCACTTCTTCTTTTGGCGCTACTGCCGGCTCTTTAGCAGTTGCGTCCGCTTTTTCTGAAGAGCTTGTCGGATCCAAACTTGCTTTAGGTGTTGGAATAGACTGTTCTGAAGGAAGAGCTACATCGACTGCTTTTTTGAGAACCTCTGCTGGTAAGTCGCTCTTTTCACTCACCGAAGCAGCGTCTGGAACGACTTGGGCAGGGGTCGGATTGACGATATCAGCGCGTGCAGAACTTGGTTGACCAACTAGGACAAAGAAGCCACTAGCCACAACAACTGAAGCAACACCGACACTGAGACGGCGAATTGACCAACGAGTATATCTCTGATTTGGATTGAATTTCATCGGATTCTCCTTAGAGTTTTCTTTTTTTTGATGACTCTAGTATAATCTCCTAAAATTAAAAAGGATTAAGAAAAAGTTAAAATTTTTCTTAAATCCCTCTTATAAAATACTTATATTGACTCGTTAATCATTTGGAAAGAGAGTACCCCTCCCCTCCTACTCACTCAGTTCAGCTAGGGTGTCCAGATGTTGGTTATTAATGACGGCCATGATATAGGCATCTGCCTGCAAGAGGTCATTGGGTCCGAATTGGACATCCAGAGGAGCATTTTCGTAGGAACGAAAGCCAAGTACGTTGAGGTTGTATCGCCCACGCAAATCCAACTGACTGAGGCTTTTACCTACCCATGATTGGGGGATTTTCATCTCGACAATCGAAACATTCTTGTCCAGCTGAAAGACGTCTACGCTGTTATGAAAGAGGATGGTCTGCGCCAATGAGCGCCCCATTTCAAACTCTGGTGAGATGACTGCGTCTGCCCCGATTTTTTCTAGAACCTTTTTAGCTGTATGGCTTTTTACCTTGGCAATGACGGTCGGCACTCCTAGACTCTTGCAGTGCATGACCGCTAGAACACTGGATTCTAGATTTTCACCCGTTGCGACAACAACGGTATCGCAGGTGTCAATCCCCGCTGATAGAAGGAGTTCTTCATCCGTGATATCTCCAACTACTCCACGCGCCAGCACAGGTTCAAATTGATTAATGCGTTCCTCGTGGTCATCAATAGCAATAATATTCATGTCATGCTTGGCTAGGGCAGCCAAAACACTGCTCCCAAAAATTCCCAAACCTAAAATTCCAATTGTCCGATCTGACATCGTTCTTCCTTTCTTATCCGATAGTGATATCTGCTTTCATATAGTGAATCGTATCTTTCTTGTCTGGCTGGTATTCCGCTACACTGACCAGTAGTGTCAAGGGACCAATACGGCCGATAAACATCAACAACATAACGATGCTGAGGGCTATCTTGCCTAGCTCCGGTGTTAAATTCGCCGTCACTCCAACTGTCGCAAGGGCTGAAATGGTCTCAAACATGAGGTAGATAAAACGCGGATTTCCCTCTGCTGTTATCCCTAGTAGGATCAAGCCCAGCAAGAATGTTAGCAAGAAGATAATAAAGACACTGAAAGATTTTTGCACAGTTCGGGGTTCAATGGTCCTCCGAGCCACATTGGCATGAGGCAAGCCCAATAGTTCGCTACGAGCAAAGACCAACAAGACAAAGAAGGTCGTAATCTTGAGCCCCCCTGCTGTCCCTCCAGGCGCCCCTCCTAGAAACATCTGTAGGATATAGATGAACAAGGTCACCGGTCGAGCCTGGGTGTAGTCAATGGAAGCAAAACCTGCCGTTCTCATGCTGACGGTCTGGAAGAAACTAACCAGCAATTTCTCTGGAGCGCTGAGATTTCCAATCGTTCCAGGATTGTTCCACTCAATTAAGAGAGTCGATACAGTTCCAAAGAGCAGAATTCCCGTAGTTAAAAAGAGAACTAACTTGGTATGGAAACGCAGGCGGCGTTTTTTCTTTTTCCCAATCTGGGTCGCTAGGTCAAACCAGACCATAAATCCTAGACCACCAGTGATAATCAAACCTGCAATCACTAGATTGATCAAGGGGTCCGTTTGAAAGGCTAGCAAACTCGTACTTCCAAAATTATCAAATCCAGCATTACAGAAAGCTGAAACAGCCAAAAAGATAGAGGTTAACACCCCTCGTCCCCAGCCAAATTCAGGAATAAAGCGGAAACTCAGGAGAAAGGCACCGATCCCTTCCACCAAAAAAGTCGTCAGAAAGATCGAGCGGATAAAATCCTTTAAGGACTGGGTTTCTCCATAACTGAAACTTTCTTGAATGGTCTCCCGGCCACGAAGACTGAGCTTTTGCTTGCCTTGGATATAAAAAATTCCGATAAAGGTCATAAGCCCCAAACCGCCAATCTGGATCAAGAGCATACAGATTAGCTGGCCCCATATATTGTATGTAGAGGCTACCGGCTGGGTAAAGAGCCCTGTCACACAGACCATGGACACGGTCGTAAAGAGATGGTCAAAGTAGGTCGCTTGTGACGTTTCTGCTTGCACAAAGGGGAGACTTAAAAGAAGCGAACCTAAGAAGATCACTAGGGCAAAACTTAAAAAGATGCGACGGGCTGGCGATAACCGTCCCAGTATCGTCTTGATTTTTTCCAAAAAAGATTTGAATAACATAGCTACATTTTACCATAAAAACAGTCAGAATACTCACATGTGGTGCACAATAGCAAGACAGAGTTCGAGTGCCTTATCAAAAGCTTCTGAGCCCCAGTCACGACTGTCATAGTTGTCTAGATCCGCCAAGGAATCTGCGGTAAAGAGTAATTCTCCCCAGACAACTCCACGTAGCTGAGCTACTGCCGCAAGAGCAGAGCACTCCATCTCCACAACAGCACAGCCTTCTTCCTTGCGATAGGCAACCTTTTCAGCCGTCTCTCGGTAAAAACCATCTGTCGTCCAGGTCATGACTTCCTCGTAAGGGATGCCTCTTTGCTCCAAAACTTGCTCAATGGCAGAGACAGCCTCAATCTGCATCTCCATATAACGAGAAGGCGCTACATAGTGGTAGCTCGTCCCCTCATCTCGCAAAGCGCGAACAGGGATGAGAAAGGCATTTTCCTCTATATCGGCTAGGACACCACAGGTTCCAGTGGAAATGATTTGCTCCACACCATAGCCAATCAACCAATCCATAAACTGGGCCGCTGGGGCAGAGCCTACGGGCGCCTGGGCCAGACAAATCTCCTCGCCCTTGTAGTTGAGGACATAGACTGGATAAGTCTTGGTGGCCGAAACGAACTCACCAACACAGTCAGCACCTACTTCCTTAGCGTAGCGGTCAATCTCTTCCTCCAAAAATGCATAGATGCACTTCTTTGGCAACTTTAAATCTAGCCCCTCATGTGTTGGCATAAGGACCGCCTGGGGGTTATCGTCAAACTCTAAAATGGGAATCGCATGTTTCTGAATCATAGCCCACCTCCTGTAATTTTGTACTATTGTATCAAAAGCTGACGAAGTGTCAAGGAGTTGTTTTTATCAATCCAGAAATCTCCTCTTCCATACATTTAAGAAATCGTTGCACTGCTGGAGAGGTCGGTTTCTGTTTTGGCAAAGTGATTGAGGACTTATAAAAACATATCAAATCTAATAACAAAAAGACATGAATCTGAAATAATCAGAACATGTCTTTTTGATCTTGTTTGAAAGTCAAGTAAATAAACCTTAGTTCTTCTAGAACTCCCTTATTTCCACAAACCACCTAAAATCTGTTTTTCTAATAAGTCTAAGTCTTCCTCTTTTATTTCTCCATTGTCGCCAACGATATAAAGCTGAGCGAAGTAAGCCAACAATGGACCAACACAAATACGAACCATTTGAGGAATCGTTAACTCTGGATTTACACGTGGATCTGCTAGCAATTCCTTATGAAGCACTCGAAGTTTATCTTGAATAGCATTCCATATAAAAATCTGTTCATTTTTTAGTTTTTTATTTGAAAAACTCTCCTGCAGAATAATTTTCATCAAAGCACGATTTTTTTTGAGATAGCTCATACGATCACGGACGAGATAACGAACCCTCTCTTCTATCGTTTCAAAAGCTAAGAGTTCCTCAAAAAAACTACCGAAAATGCCTGGGACTACAGGATGTAAAATAGCCGTCAGTAGATCATCCTTCGTCTTAAAATACTTAAACAAAGTTGCCTGGCTTAGTCCAGCACGCTCAGCTATGTGAAGAGTTGAGGTCCCATGGTAACTCCTGGTTGATATGAGATCCACTGCTGCCTGCATGATTTTTTTCTTTCCCTGAGGGTAATTCGCTTCTTCTAAGTAATCTTCAAACGATTCAAAAACAGTCTTATCCATCTAATCTTCACACCTTTTTAGCATTATTTATGTTGATTTCTAAACTTTACGATAACGACGCAATCCAACAATATTAAGAATTGTTAAAATGATCAAGAAAATCATTAAAACACCAAGATTTGACAAAATATCACCAAGATTGTGTCCGTAAAGAATAATCTGGCTTATTGCATCACCAGAATAGGTTAATGGCAAAAATTTCCCCACAGTTGGAGCCCATTCTCCCATGGATGACAATGGAATAATTCCTGAGAAAAAAAGTTGGGGCATAATCACGAGAGGAATAAATTGCATCATTTGGAATTCTGATTTTGCTAGAGTAGACAAGAGAATTCCAAAAGCTAGTGCTACAAGAGCCAGTACCACATTAACTATTATAACATTTAAAATATTTCCTACAACTTCTACATCTAGTAGCCAAATTGCTGCTAAGACGACAACTGCCGTTTGAAAAATCGCAATAATACCGTAAGACAACATATAGCCATAGACGATTTCAGATCGTTTCACTGGTGTTGCTAACAAACGTTCTAGTGTTCCACTGGTGCGCTCTTTCAAAAGCGCCATACCTGAAATCAAAAAGACAAAAAAGAAAACTACAAAACCTATCAAAACCGGAATCATATTGGTAAAGAAGCTTGTATTTTCATCTCCATACTGGTAAGACTCCTTGATTTCTGGTGTTTTTGCGTCCGAGTCCAATTGTGGAAGAGCTTGTTTAACACGAGATACTAACTGATCGGTGCCCTCACTGGCGATACTTGTCCGTAACACTTGTCGTATCATAGAGGTCTTGGAGGCATCTGTGTTTGCGTAGTCGACCTGATACTCACCGTCTTTATAAGAAATCACAGCATCGACTTTTTCATTTGCTAGCGCTTCTTTGGCTTGATCTAAGCCTTGATAAGTCTTGACGTCTACATGATCGAGCTCATCCATTTTCGTTACCAAACCAGTTGGTAGATCTTGTGTTGCCAACTTGACATTCACGGTTGTACTAGCTGAAAACATGAGGTTCATCAACCACATGATAAAAACAGGTGCTATAAACATCAGGGCTAGAGTTCGTTTGTCACGAAGTAATTCTTTGATGACTTTTTTTGCAATCGCTATTGTTCTCATTTTACTCACCTTCTGCTTTTAAAAATACTTCTTCAATACTTGAAACTTGATAACTTTCTTTTAAGTGTTGCGGTGTATCAAAAGCAATGATTTTTCCGCCTAATAATAAGCCGACCTTATCCGTCAACTCTGCTTCATCCATAACATGGGTAGTAACTAATATCCCTACCCCATTGTCTCTAAGCGCGAATAATTCTTTCCAGATTTTCTTTCGAAGAGAAGGGTCGATTCCAACTGTCGGTTCGTCCAAAATCAAGAGTTGAGGATTTCCTAACAGCGCGATAGCAAGAGACAAACGCCGTTTCATTCCTCCAGAATAACCAGATACCGCCTTGTTTAAGTAGTCTGTCAGATCTACTACTTGAGCTATATGAGCAATTTCCGCCTTTAGGTCTTTTTTAGAAAGCCCCTTTAGCTGACCAAAAAATTCCAGATTTTCTTGGCCTGACAAGGTCTCGTATAAAGCATCTGATTGGGCCATATAGCCAATATCTCCTAAAATATAGCGATTGGGCATAGTGTGATTTAACACTAAAGCTACGCCTCCATCAGCCTTTTCCATTCCTAACGTAGTCTTAATCATAGTTGATTTACCAGCACCAGACGGACCAATTAAGCCTATAATTTCTCCTGGCTGCAATTCAAAGCTGACATGATTCAGAACTATTTGATGGTCAAAAGATTTTACTAAATCTTGTAAATGTAGTAATGTTTTCATTTACTTCCTCCTTGGTAAGTTAATACTCACTTTTTAAATCACAAAAGCTATTATAGTGAGTGAGCACTCACTTGTCAAGAGAAAGGGTTAAATTCTTTAAAAAAATAAAACACCAGATTCGTATCTGATGTTTATAATGCACATGTCTTATTTCTAAAAATGTTTTTGAACTTCCTCTCTATACTCCGAAATGGTCTTTCCTGTCCACTTTTTAAAGGCCTATTCTTCCTCTACTTTTCTCAGCCAATCCTACCATCGTCATTGCTATCGCAACTCTAATGACCTTGGCGATGGAAATTCATTTTACTCATTTTTATATGAAACAGACTAAGAAATTTTCAAGACCTAATTGGGAGTTGTTTTAGCTACAATCCATCTCTCAAACACAAAAACTCTCCCTTCTCTTTCGAGAAAGGAGATTCTTTTTTATCCTTGTCCGCCAGGAGCTGGACCGCCAGGACCACCATTTCCTTGAGGGCCTCCATTTGGTCCACCGCCTCCAGGCATAGAATTGACGATTTCCGTTTGTTTTTCACCGTTGAGATAGATATCTCCACCTGTGTAGGTCGCTGTTCCATCAAAGTCAAAACCTGTTTGACCAGTCATTTTAATGGTTCCGCCTGTGACTGTGATATTGCCGTTTGAGTCGATTGGATCTGTGTCTCCTTGGCCGACTTCTACTGTCAGGTTCCCACCGTTCATAGTGAAGAAGATTTCACTCTGTTGAGCGTTTTTATTAGCTGCATTGACTCCATCATCTGTCGAATAGATGCTAATGTCCCCACCGTTGATAGTGATTGACTTACCTTCAAGTCCTTCTGTCGAATTCTTGACGGTGTAGGTACCACTATCGATAACCAAATCACCTGATGCGTGGATGCCATCATCTCCTGCTGTGACTGTGATATTGTTGTTGGATAGGTACATGGTTCCGACTGAAGTATCGTCATCATTGTCCACCTTGACGCCATCTTCCTTGGCATCGATAGTCATGGTTGTACCAGTGATGTTGAGTTCATCATTGACATTAAAGGCATCGCCAACTGCTGCGATGTTATAGGTTCCACCCGTGATGTGGAGGGTGTCGTTGGCCTTGATACCATTGTTCTTCTTGCCATCTACATTGAGAGTTCCTTTCCCGTTGATGGTCAAATCCACCTTAGAAAAGAGAGCTACATCTGCTTTTTCGTCGCTGTTAGAGCTTGAGTCAGAGAGACTGTTGGTGGTTCCCTCTGCTAGAGTCAAGTAGACATGGCCAGCTGATGTCGCAGATATCGCTGCATTGGTATTGGTCATGGTCGCACCTTTTAGGACTAGATGAACATCTGCAGACTTATCTGCCTCGACCTTGATCTGCACTCCGTCAGACTGACCTGAAATTACATAGGTTCCAGATTTTGTGATGGTCACTGTTGATTCAGAGACTGTCACCCCATCTCCAGAGACGTTTGCTGATGAGCCAGATAACTCAATCTTAGAAGCTGTGCTTTCATCATAAGAAGTATCATTGTCCTTCTCTGTAAAATAGGATGATTGGTTTGTCTTTGTTGAAGTTGTTGTGGCACTATTTGTTGTTGCATTGGTATTGGATGTAGTTGTTGACTGGGCACATGCTGCCATCAGCACCATTGCCGTTAAACTCGTTTCGAGTAGGGTCCATTTTTTTGATTTCATACCTTTTTCCTCTCCTTCGTATGATATAGCTAGACAGTCTACAGAAGATTCCTGAAACAAAACTAAAACTTTTCTGAAAGTTTCCTTAAATTTAGTTTCGCTTAGTATTCTTTTGAAAGTGCTACTAGAAACAATTTGAGAGTACTAAAATGCATTTAATAGTTTTTAAAAGCAACATCCCCAAGTGCGATGTCACTCTAACCCAAAAAGCCAAAAAAGAAAAATCTATAAGACTAAAGCTCATAAAAAGAACAGCCTAAGCTGTTCTTTTTAGTTTTCTTTTACTGGGATTTCCTTGATAACACGCGCAGGATTGCCAGCTAGGACGACATTGTCTCCAAATGACTTGGTGATCACGGCCCCTGCTCCTGCAACGACATTATTTCCCAGTGTCACCCCGGGAAGGACAATGACGCCACCTACAGCCCAGAAATTGTCTCCGATAGTGATGGGCTTGCCGTATTCAACCCCTGAATTGCGTTCATCCGGATCCAGTGGATGGAGTGGGGTTAAAAACTGACAGTTGGGGCCAAGCATGGCGTTGTCCCCGATGCGAATCGGACAAACATCCAGCATAGTCAAGTTCCAATTAGAATAAAAATTTTCCCCTAGATGGATATTGACTCCATAATCGACCACCAAGCGTGGATTGACATAGAGATTTTGCCCAGTTGAGCCAAACCAAGTCTTGATAATATCCGCTCCCTTCAAGGGTTCTTCTTCCTTGTTAAAGGCAGCCTGTTTTTGGCGAGAAGCCTGCGCCAAGGTCCGTAATTCAGGATCCGACGGACGGTAAGGCTCCCCTGCTATCATTTTCTGGTATTCGCTAGCCATCTTATCACCTCACACTTAATTTGGACCCATCATATCAAAAAGCCTTTGAAAGGTCAAGAATAGCCTGCTTTCTAAACTCTCAAAACCAATCCCCTCCCAAGTCAAAACAACTTGCTTGACAAAAGCTTGACTTCATGGTTTAATATACCCCATAAGGGTATATTTGGAGGTGCCTATGTTTCACTTATTTACAAAAATTGACAGTATTTCTACCAGCGAGTTAGAAGCTAAACTCAGAGAACCAATTCAGCTACTAGATGTTCGGACGCCTATGGAATTCCGTAGAGGTCATATCAAAAATGCAAAAAATGTTCCTTTAACGGAAATCGGATCTTACACACCTGCGACAAAAGAAACACTTTATGTCATTTGTCATTCTGGTGTACGAAGCAAACTAGCTGCGAAGAAGCTAAAGAAAAAAGGTTACGATGTCGTCAATGTTCGAGGCGGTATGAGCGCTTGGACAGGTAAGGTCATCTAGAAGTATAAAGGAGAAAGTCAATGAAAATTATCATTGTCGGAGGAGTTGCAGGCGGTATGTCAGCAGCAACCCGTCTCAGACGCCTCATGGAAGACGCTGAGATCATTATTTTTGAGAAAGGTCCCTTTGTTTCCTTTGCAAACTGCGGACTTCCTTACTATGTTTCAGGAGAAATTGCAAACCGTGATAGTTTATTGGTCCAAACCCCTGAAAGTCTCAGGGCACGCTTTAATCTCGATGTGCGGCCATTTCACGAGGTTATCCAGATTTCGCCAGAAGAACACACTGTGACGGTGCGGCATGATGGGCAGGAATTCACAGAAAGCTACGACAAGCTGATTCTCTCTCCAGGAGCTAAACCATTTGTTCCTGCTATTGAAGGGCTAGCAGAGGCTAAGAATGCCTACACGCTTCGCAATGTTCCTGATCTCGATGAGATTATGGCAGCCTTGGACAATCATCCAAAAGAAGCTGTCGTTATCGGTGCAGGCTTTATCGGGCTTGAAATGGCTGAAAACCTGGCGAAACGGGGATTGCAAGTCACCATCGTGGAGAAAGCCCCCCATGTCTTGCCACCATTAGATCAGGAAATGGCGGCCTTTGTCCAAGCAGAATTGGTCAAAAACGGCGTTCGCGTTATCACTTCTCAGTCTGCGACTCGATTTGAAGAGCAAGGAAAAACCATCGTTCTCGAAAACGGTCAAAAGATTGCTTCTGACCTCACCATCCTTTCTGTTGGTGTTGAACCTGAAAATGGACTGGCCAAAGCTGCGGGGATTGAACTGGGACTTCGTGGCGGTATCCTCGTCAACGAAAACTACGAAACCAGCCAAAAAGATATTTTTGCAGTTGGGGATGCCATCGTCGTCAAGCAAGAGATTACTGGCCAAGACGCCCTCATCTCTCTAGCTTCTCCTGCTAATCGTCAAGGACGCCAAGTGGCGGACGTCATCGCAGGACTCGGTCGTACTAACAAGGGCAGTATCGGCACTGCTATCGTTCGTGCCTTTGATATGACAGCTGCTTCGACTGGTCTCAGCGAACGTAGTCTTGGCATGAATCAACTTCCTTACAAGGCCCTTCATGTCAGTGGGAAAGACCATGCTGGTTATTATCCAGGCGCTACTGATATGACCTTGAAGCTCCTCTTTGACCCAACCACTGGAAAAATCTACGGTGTCCAAGGAGTCGGGAAGAAAGGCGTTGACAAGAGAATCGATATCCTGGCAACTGCTATCAAGGGAAATCTCACCGTATTTGACTTACCAGAGTTAGAGTTCACCTATGCGCCACCATTTGGCTCCGCTAAGGATCCCGTCAATATGCTGGGCTACGCAGCCTTGAACCTTATCGAAGGTCTCAGCGACAATATTCAATGGCACCAGCTCGAAGACGAACTGGCTACTGGTAAGAAATTCCTAGATGTGCGGACAAGTGGCGAATTTCAGAGTGGTCGACTCAAAGTCGACACTATCCACATTCCCCTAAACGAACTTCGTGAACGCTTGGATGAACTGGACAAGAACCAAGCCTACATCGTTAGCTGCCACAGTGGTTTGCGCAGCTATATCGCAGAGCGTATCCTCAAACAAGCAGGATTTACCGTTCAAAACCTTGACGGCGCTTATTCACTATACAAAATGGCTAACCCAGAAGGAGTAGAATATGGTAACTAATATCAGCATGGCTGACTTTTATGAAAAATATCAAAATGAAAAACTAGATCTTATCGATGTACGTGAAGTACATGAATTCCAAGCAGGGCATGCACCAGGTGCAAAAAATCTGCCTTTAAGCACCTTGGAACAAGGCTACAAAGAACTCAAACCTGACCATGAATACCATGTCATTTGTCAAGGTGGAGTGCGTTCTGCCTCTGCCTGTCAATTTCTCAGCGCCCAAGGTCTCACCGTTATCAACGTAGAAGGTGGTATGAACCACTGGCCAGGTGAGGTAGAATAATCAAAAAACCGATTAAGATGAACTTAGTCGGTTTCTTTAATCTTTATAACTCGATGATATGAGCCTCATAACCAATGGCTTCTAGGAATTTGAGTATATCTGTCGTGTCCAAAAATAGAGTTTTTTCATTGGTATTGGGGTGAAAACTCATCCGTTTTTCAGACATGATTTCTTTGTCAAAATAAACCTGAATGTCCTTGTCAGTATTGTTCAGCAAGCCAAATGGAGAGACAACACCTGCGGGCAAGCTCATTTTTTCAAACAGGCTATCAGAGGAAGCCATACGGATTCTATTGGCTCCTACCAAGTCTTTCAAGAGGTCCATATCCAAACGTTTCTTATCATCCATAATCACGAGATAATAGGCTGTTTTCTTTTTGTTGGTGAGAAACATGGTTTTGGTACGGACACCTTCGATCCCTTCGATAAAGCTATCGGCTTGCTCTGTTGTCAAGGCTGGCTCGTGCTCCACGATTTCAAAAGGAATATCTAGCCCATTTAGCATCTCTACTACTTTTTCGTATGCTTCCATTTGCTGGCCTCCTTTAACTTGTCTTACTGCCTTTAATTATACAACAAAAATGGGTTTTCTTCCAATTTATATCCAAGTATCTCTAGGTTTCTTTCATTTTCATACAAGTTATCTTAGACGGACCCCAACTGTTAGGATGGGCATAATTTCCAGCCAGCAAGCCCATCTTTTCTTTCCACCGCATAGCCACAAGGTATATCCGCGACTTGTCCGATGGATGCGTCTAGTTTAAATGCTTCAGCTAGGGAAATGAGGCGTGCATCCTCTCCAGTGTGGTCTTCTGAACACAAAAATTGCCACATGCCATCCTCTTCATCGTGGGAGATAAAGGTGATCGGATTTTTCCCAGCCAAGACATGGTAACAAACTATACAGGCTGTGTTGGGTGCATCCTTAAATGCAAAAGTCATCTTGAACTTCCTCCTTGAAATACACTAGCAATTACATATTTTTTGCATAGCCGAAACGCTGATTGATTGTGTGACTCAAGGTGACTAATTTTTCCAGAATATCCCTCTTGCAGATAAATAGCACATAACTATCACTATTAATATCCATACAAGCAAGACAGAAATCATGTCCAGCCCATCTTTCGTCTAAAATTTTACACCAAGTAGGGATGTCATCACCCTCGTCGAACCAATTCTCCTCCAAATCAAGAGTTTGTTTAGCTGCTAAAGGCGTTAATTGGTACAGAAATTCGTCCTTATCTGTCTTCCAGTCTAACTCAATGACTGCATCCACAGCGAGCAGTTCATCAGCAATAGCAAGCCATTTTATCGTAGCTTCATCAACCTCTTCGCTTATTCCTCGCTCGTCGTATCTCTCTGCATACTGCTTGAAATAGGCTTTCGGTGATTCAAAACAGGAGGTCAAACGAGATCGTACCTCACTATCATCTGTTAGCAGTTGGGTTATTTCTTGATAGATTGCGATATTTTTCTGCTCATCTGTCCGCATATCTAGTACAATTTCCCAGTCTTCTAGGTCCGATGTAACTCTGTTCTCCAAATATGCCCGAAGCAAGTCTTGAGTTTCTTTCTCGCTCAGACCATTTTTTTCGTAGATTACATTCTCGTTGATCCGTTCGGCATCAGCTACACTAACCTCAAAACGAAAACCGTCCGAATCTTCATCCTGACAAACCTGTACAAAATCCGATACAAGCTGACTCCCCTTTAGTTTAACTGGTTGCTGAGGTATTAAAATGAGAAAATCCCTATCACCATCTTGTACAGCTGCCAGTTGCTGCCATACTTCCTCAAGTTCAAAGCCATTTTGTTCCTTCTCACCATCATCTAGCACCCAATCCGCAAAGATTCTTCCTGAAATGCTCGCAAAATCTGCTCCCTCATCTCCATCTAGATAAGGCTGATCACTTGTAACAGGGGGCATCACTTTGACTACCTTTTCAGCTTCTTTTTGAATCCAACCTTGTCTAAAGAAATGGGCAACAACACTAGGAAAGATCAAGACAGGCAGACAAATAAGAGTCCCTGCAAGTGCGAGACCCTTATATCGATTTTTTGTGGGGCTCCCTTCTGATAGCTGATTTAGAAAGTCCGCTACTTGATTGAACAGTTCGCCCCCAGTGAACCAGAATAGGAACAAACATTCCACACCAAGTAGGCCAAGCCAGATAAGCGCCATTCGTTTCGCTGCCTGACTACAGATCTCCATTTTAGTTTGTATAGGAATAGCTTCTGCCTCAGGAACACTCTGAAACCATTTTTCTGCTCGTTCTTCTTTTGTCATCTTTCCCCTCCTGTGATCCACTTTCTTATCTTGTTCTATCACATAGAGAACTACTATTTTCGTTTGATTAGGTACTGAACAGCCTTTTCTAAGCGCTCTTTTTGAGCCTCAGGGTCGTCTAGTGGTTGGTTGATGCAGGCTGTGAGATTCTCGGTAATGATCATCTCAATCACGCGCTCCACACTCGAACGAACCGCTGTCAACTGGGTAATGATATCTGCACAATCACGATCTTCATCGATCATCTTTTGAATTCCACGCAACTGCCCCTCTGAACGTTTCAGGCGTGTAATATACTTTGAGTTTGTCATCTTCTTATCCTTGGTCGATTTTTCTTCATTATATCTCTAATGGACTCCTTTGTCAAAATTCTCGTTCCCTCTTTATCTATAGAATCTCACCCTGCTATCGCTTTCATGGTATAATAGAATGACAAATACTATTAGAATCTATGCTCGTAGCAATACGAGTCATTCTTAGAATGGACCAGCCTATGAACTCTATCTATGGCCCTTGCGAAGTCTACTTACCCACTATCTTGCAGACCTTTATTCAAGATATGGAAGAAGCCGCAGCTAATTACAAAAAAGAAACCTCCCTCAAACTATATGAGCATTTGCATGCGCGTATCAAAACCGAGGAAAGTATGCGTGAAAAATGCCAACGCAAAGGCCTTCCTCAGACGAGTCAATCCGCTCTCAAAGAAATCCGAGATGCTATCGGCGTTCGTATCATCACAGGCTTTACAGATGATATCTACCGCATCGTTGACTATATTCGTCAGATACCCACCATCCATATTTTTAAAGAGAAAGACTATATCCGTCAGGTCAAGCCCAACGGCTACCGTTCCTATCATCTGATTCTAGAGGTGACCACTCCCTATCCAGACTGTCTGGGAAATGCCCAAGGCACCTACTTTATCGAGATCCAGCTACGCACTATTGCCATGGATTCCTGGGCCAGCCTTGAGCACCAGATGAAGTACAAGAAAAACATCCAAAACCCTGAACGAATCACGCGCGAGCTCAAGCGTTGTGCCGATGAGCTTGCTTCATGCGACTTGACCATGCAGACCATCCGTGATTTGATTCAGCGTTCTGACCAAGACTAAGGAGAACCTATGAAAATCCTACTTGCCGAAGATGAAGCTCAACTAAATCGCGTCATCACCGTTGCTTTAGAACGCGAAGGCTATAGCGTTGATTCCGTTTTTAATGGACAAGATGCTGTCGAAAAAGCTACAACTAATCACTATCACCTCATGATTTTTGACATCATGATGCCAATCAAAACTGGAATCGAAGCCCTCAAAGAAATCCGGCAGTTGGGCAATACGACCCACGTCATCATGCTGACAGCTATGGCCGAAGTGGACGACCGCGTAACTGGACTAGATGCAGGTGCCGACGACTACTTGACCAAACCCTTCTCTCTCAAAGAACTTCTGGCTAGGCTCCGTTCTACTGCCCGCCGTCTGGAGGACTATACCCCAGATACGGTCCAATTAGGAAATACTCGCTTGGATATTGACGAACAAGAATTAGCTGCTACAAACAGCATTCGTTTAGGGAAAAAGGAGACTCAACTCTTGACCCTCCTTATCCAGCATGCTAACCAAGCCCTCAGTTGTCAACAACTACTAGAGCAAATCTGGCCAGATGAGCTGGAAGAAAGTGATCACGAGCTCGTTTTTCTCTATATTTCCTATCTCCGCCAAAAACTCCAAAGTGTCCAGTCCAACTTGCAAATCTTAGGATCTGCAGAAGGGCCTTTCCAATTGACAGGAGGTGACTAGATGTTTCGAAAACTACGCATCAAGTTTATTGTCACAGCCACTGCTGCTATCGCTCTGATTCTTGCTTTCTTTCTGGCCTTGATGAATAGCATCGTCTATACTCAGACAGAGGATAATATCCAAACCGTCCTCTCCATCTTGTCTAAAAATGAAGGCGAACTCCCAATCACAGATGAAATCAAGGAAAGTTTCACCAAAAAGAACATCCAGGAAGGGATTATCTACAATTTTCAGTATTTCTCTGTCAGAGAAAAGGGGAATGACTACACTATTTCTCTAGGGAATGTCCAATCACTGACCGAAGCAGACGTCAGAGATTTTCTCCAGAAAATTCTTAAAAAACAGGAAACCTATGGCACGATTACTCGCAACGGGCGCTACTTCACCTACCAGATTAGTCAGACAGCTTCGGGTAAGCTCCTAGTCTTCTTTGAAGCTACCAACTACATTCGCGAACGGGACACCCTCTTTCAAGTCTCTATCTGGTTATCACTGGCTAGCCTATTTCTCCTTGCTCTGCTCTTTACCTTGATTTCTGGGATTGTTATCCGTCCCTTCGTCAAAAACTATGAGAAACAACGGATGTTTATCACTAATGCAGGTCATGAACTCAAAACACCGCTGGCTATCATCTCAGCCAATACCGAGCTTCAGGAACTCATGGAAGGAGAGACCGAGTGGAGCATCAGTACCAAGGAACAGACCGAGCGTCTCAACCACTTGATTGGAAGACTGATCCGACTTGCTCGGCTTGAGGAGCAAGAAGATATCAAACTAGCTCCTCAAAACATCTCCGTCATCGCTGAAAAGGTCGCCTCAGACTTTGCTCCCCTCTTTAAAAAGGAAGATAAAAACTTTGAAAGCCTGATTGAAGCAGATATCATAGAAAAAGTAGCCCAAGAGGAATTTTATGAGCTTCTTAGCATCCTTCTTGACAATGCCCGCAAATACTGCGACCCCGCTGGATCGATTCGCTTGACGCTTCAACGCAAAAATTACCTACTACGCAAGCGCACCTGTATCACTGTGTCTAACGACTACAAGGATGGGCAGCCTGCCAATATCAAACGCTTCTTTGACCGCTTTTATCGCGCCGAAACATCACACAATAACCAAACCACATCTGGTCATGGTATTGGCCTCTCCATGGCCCAGCACCTCGTCAGCCTGTTTAGAGGTAAAATATTTGTCACCTACAAAAAACAGGTGATTACCTTTACAGTCTGGTTGTAAACGTGGAGAGTCTGGTCGGAGTTCATTCAATAAAAATACAAGGGGAAGCCAATGGAATTTTTAGTAGCTGAGGAGGGTACTCCTCAAAGCATCGGTTGCGAAGAGGCGACGATAGCATATTATGGGAGTGAGATAGAATTTCATTATGAAACCGTGCCACCACGTGGAGATGATATTTTTTCTGCAAAATTACCTTTGTTAAATATTCAACTTCCATTTTGTATGTATGGAAGAAATCTCATATTTTTAGATGCCTATTATTTGCTTGCAGAAACAGTGGAAAAGGGCACTTGGGATCCTATAACAAGCATGCTTATCAATATCCATACAGGAAAATATGCCAGCTTAGACCACTGGTACAACAACATTTCGGTTAAGGAAAAAGAAATCGAGTTAAAAAATGACTACGATGGAAGATCTATGATTTTAAAAGATGTTAATGGGCTTAAGTGGGTTTAGAAATGTAAAATGCAAATGTTGGTTTTATATTAAAGGAGAAGAACAATGGCCAAAAAAAGAGTGACCTTACCTAAAAATTTTGATGAACTGATTACAGCAGGAGATATTGAAGCTCTTAAAGCCGTATATGATAAATGTGAGCTTACTGCTCATGACGGCAGATACAGCTTAAATACGGCACTTCATTTTGGAGGTGTTCCTGATGAGCTTGTTATCTGGCTGGTGGAACAGGGTTTAGATGTAAATACTCCTGATTATTATGGACGTACACCATTATATAAACATGCCGCTCTGGGGAGAGATACTGTAAAACTGCTGTATGAATTAGGCGGAGATATACAAAAACCTGATACATATGGGAGTACACCTCTACATACGGCAGCAGGGTTTTTCCGCCCTAAGATAGTCAGTTTTTTGATTGAAAAAGGTGCAGATGCTAATGCAAAAAATGTTATGGGGCGAACTCCACTAGCTGAAGCCCTTGCTACTTGTAGGCAGATTAATATTGCACAGGTAGCAGAAATTGCAGAAATGCTCATAAAGGCGGGCGCTGAGGTAACTCCTGATATGGCAGAAAGAGTCGAACTAATCGGAAAGGATTTTGAATTTCACAGAGAAAACTTTAATAAAGATTACTTGACTGAAACAGAAGCAGGGCTTGAGAAACTCTATGCACTGTTTAGTGTAAAGCCTGCTCCTAAACGCAAGATACATGACGGAGTTTCTCCTATTATTGTAAAAAAAGGTTCTTGGAAGGAGCAGTATAACGAGCTTTGGGATTTACTCATTCCTTCAAGCGGGCCAGCGAAAACTGTACAAGGCGAAGTGATCCGTATAACAGGGCGCGTACAGGATGAGCTCTATAGAAATGGCGGTGTCAACTGGGATAAACACTACCGGAACATGCTTAAAGCCCTGCCAAATCATTTCGCTTCAGGTACACCGCTTTCCGAAGAAGAACTGGAAGAAACTAAGGAACTGATTTCCAGCATCCGTGCAAAAGGCAGTGATGAAGATACTATAACTGAACGTTTGTGTGAACTTTCGGTTCTCTGGGTAGGCTTAAATCCTGATCCGCTTCCTTTAGGGGAAATAAATTATAACAGATGAGTACATAATCTGTAGGAGACTTAAAATGGTCAAATTAAAAGATATAGGAAATTTTAAATCTGTTCCACAAATTGTAGGTGATATTATAAAGGGAAATATACCCGCACTAGATGAGTATTTTTCAAAGGGATGGAGTATTGTGACAGCTGTTTCCTGATGCTGGATTTTGATCCGAATACAGAGGGAAAAGAAGGGCAGATTATCGGCTATATCCATGATCCTGATGAAGTTGTGTATGTGGCAGAAAATCTTAAAGACCTAATTTTTTCGATCATTAGGGAAATAAAAGCATAAAATGCATCCTTTGTGTAGGAAAATGTATAATGAGTACGCAAATCTTTAACTCTGAGAACACCGATTTAAGATAAAAGATTTAGAAAGAAACCGTTTATGGGAAAAATACAAGTTTCAAAAGAATGGTTGCAAAAATACCAAGAAATAAAGCATCTACTCACTTCGTCTGTCAATTATGCAGAGTGTTTTGAGAGGAAAGAAATACAAGGTGCAGAAATT
This sequence comes from Streptococcus oralis subsp. dentisani, assembly GCF_002096615.1. Lineage (GTDB taxonomy): Bacteria > Bacillota > Bacilli > Lactobacillales > Streptococcaceae > Streptococcus > Streptococcus oralis_U. The sequence continues at coordinate 52,108 of NZ_NCUX01000028.1, read as the reverse complement.
TTTATTTTGGATATGGGGGAAGTGACTTTTCCTAGTGGAGAAATTCTGCTCCGAGATCCTTTGGTCTGGCTCCGTAGAGAGGAAAAGCCTTACTTACAATCTGTTCCCAAAGGAACATATAGACTAAAAACTTTAGTAGCCAAGATAGAAGAAGACCATTACAGGTATGTAGCAACGAGAATCCAATTTACAGATCAAGTGCCAGTCATCTACTATGAAGCACTGACTGGTGATGAAGATATAGACACTGTTGAAAAAGACTCTTATTTTGGATTTGCAGTTGACGCAGGTCTGGCAACGATAGTGGACGTTGACACCAAGAATGTCTACTGCGATTTTGAAGAGAGTTGGTATAAAGAAAATCCTGACAAAAATATCTACGACGATTTCTTTGCAGCAGTTTTTGCTCAAAATGCCATAGACAATCCCCTTTATCAACGTGAGGGTGGAGATTGGATTAATTTTAAAATCCCCAACACTGACCTAAGCATTCCGATGATCCAATCAGGTTTTGGAGATGGTGTCTATCCTGTGTACTTTGGCTATGATAAGGATAATCAGCTTTGTGATTTAGTTGTCGAATATATTTACCTAGGATAGAGAGGTGTAACCATGTCACTAGAAAAAGTCTATGATTATTTTCATCATTATGATTCTAAAACCTACCAAGTTGTAGCCTGCATGGGAAATGAACCCTCCGAACAGGATATAGAAGATTTTGAAAAACTGTATCAAATCAGTCTTCCAGACGACTTTAGAGAATTTACCATGTCACCCCTAGGCGGACTATATATGGAAGTCAGGGAGGAACTGTGGCCAAGAGCCAAAGCATTTGATGTGGCACCATTTTGGACATTCTGTCGTGGTATTAAGGTTTACGGCATTGCAAATGGAATTCCTGACTTTCTAGATATTCGACTGAAGACCAAAGAATTACATGAACTAGGCTTTGTAGATTATATCCCTTTTCTGTCTATCATCGGTGATGGAGATATGATTTTCTGCTTTGATAAAAATAATCACATTGTCGCCTTAGATTGGTATAGTAGTGGAGAGGCTGAAGAGCTTGATAGTGACTTTTCAGATCTTTTACTCAAGCAAATCCAAGAACTGGAGGAGCGTAAAAACAGAATGTTAGAGAGAATCGAGAAACAGAAAAAAGGAAAATAAGCCATGTATTAGCCAAACTGCCTCTAATGTCAACGAAAACAACTCAAAAGAGCTGGGAACCAGCTCTTCTTTTTATTTTACAACAAGCTCGTAACAAGTTTTGCTGGTGAAGGTTTGACCAGCTTTAAGAATGACTTGGTCTTTGAGGTCACTATGAATAGCATCTGGCAAAGCCTGCGCTTCAAGGGCAATCCCATTGTGCTGTACCATCGGCTGGCCTCCGATGAGCACACTCTCATCCACAAAGTTTGCTGTGTAGACCACAAAGCAAGGGGCCTCTGTCTTGAAAAGCAGGAAACGACCTGAGTTTTGGTCATAAAGGAAACCAGCATTGTCATGACCTGCAGGAAGAGCAAATGGGTGATCTAAACCAGATACCAACTGGATTTGCTCATCTTCCTCTGCAAAGATGTCCTTCAACAAAGCACCATTGTAGATGTGTTTCACCACATCACGAGTAGCATCTGGAGTCTTAGCCGGAACACCGTCCGGAGCAATTGGGTAAATGCCCTCTGTGTTTAGTTGGAAGACATGGCGGTCAATTGTCTGCGTGAAATCACCAGACAAGTTGAAGTAGCTGTGGTTGGTTGGATTGACTAGCGTATCCTGATCAGTCGTTACCTTATAGCTGATTTCGTAGGCGCCAGTTTCTTCCAAGTGATAGCTGATCCATATCTTGAGATTACCAGGAAATCCTCCTGTTCCGTCTGTACGCTCTGTGTAGAGGGTTAAGCCATGGTCGCTCACTTCTACCAATTCAAACAAGCTCGCATCCCAACCTGTTGAACCACTGTGGTTACAGTTGCTAGCGTTGTTGACTTCAAGGTTGTAGGTATGACCATTAAGTTCAAATGTCGCACCTGTAATACGGCCCGCTACAGGACCTACACTTGCTCCATGCTTGGGACTATTGCCTACATAGCTATCAAAATCATCAAAGCCCAAAATCACATTGGCAAAATTCCCAGCCTTGTCAGGCGTGACATAGCGCAAGATGGTCGCACCATAAGTCATAATTTCTAGTTGGTAGCCACTGTCAGTCTCAAAGCGATAGGCCAAGACATCCTTGCCCTCATGATTTCCAAATACACGCTCTGTGTATGCTTTCATTCTTCTCTCCTTTGATCCATTTCTCTCAAGTAAACAAACCATAGAGAGTGTATGCACCATCTATGGTTGTAGTTTCTATTTTCAGAATCCTTTGTCAGAAAACCTTAAGTAGCTTCTTAACAAAAGGGGGTTCTTCTATACTTGTTTTATGCTTCTACACGTTCAGTCCATGAAGTCGCTGTTGTTTGAAGAACTTTGTTGAGTTCGTCAATGTTTTCAAAACCTGTTGTACGAAGCCATTCACGAGCTGCTGCTTCACCGTCTTTGATGTAAGCCTCAACTGATCCAGCCCATGTAGCACGGCCACAAAGAACTCCATTAAAGTTTGCGCCTGATTCGTGAGCAAAGACAAGTGTTTCTTGGAAGAGTTTGGCTGATACACCCGCACTCAAGTAGATGTATGGAAGATTTGTTGCTTCGTCTTGCGCTTTGAAGAAGGCTGCCGCTTCTTCGCGTGTATGCACGATTTCACCATCGCCAAAGCCTTCAACGTATTTGACGTTGACTGGAACTTCCACTTTCAAAATGTCGATGTTAAAGCGTGGGTCTGAGAAGACCTTCATAGCACCGATAACCTTGTGTGGTTTTACTTTGGCGTATTCTGCAGAGCCAGCATCAGCGATTTTTTCATCGTAAGCGAGGATTTCAAGGAAGAATGGAATATCTTCCGCCACACACTCTGAACCAATGCGTTCAATGTAGGCTTGTTTTTGTTGGTTGAGTTCGTCAGAACTGTCTACATCGTAGTAAAGCAAGAATTTGACAGCATCTGCACCTTGTTCTTTGATGCGTTTTGCAGACCAAACATCCAAGCAGTCAGGCAAGCGTTTGGTGCTAGTTGTGTCGTAACCAGTTTTTTCATAAGCAAGGAGAAGACCAGCATTTGGATCAAGCGCTTTTGTAGCTGGAAGTCCATACTCTGGGTCGAGAAGCATAGATGATGCGTATTTGGTCAATTCATCTGCAACCAAGACTTTGAGTTCTTCCATTTGAGCCACAGTTGGCTCTTCTGTTTGGTATTGAGCCATGAGGCGTTTCAAAGCGCCACGTTGGTCAAAGGCAAGAGCTGAGATAATGCCATTCTCGTCAGAGAGTTTTTGCAGGCAGGCTACTTTATTGGGACTTAATTGTAATTTACTCATAGACACTTCCTTATTTTTGATAGTCATGAATGATTACACCTTGTACCACACGGTTTACGGTACCTGTAGGAGACGGTGTATCTGGTTTATTTTCTACCTTGAGTGAAGTCAATAGGGCAAAGAGTTGAGCATAAACGATGTAAGGGAAGACACGGTAGATATCGTTCAAGACACCGCCACAACCAAGGGCTACTTCTTTGACATTTTCAAGACCAAGGGCTTGATCACTCAAGAGCACAACACGACGAGCAATCTGATCACCAGCCACTTCACGAACCAAGTCCAAGTCGTACTTGCGAGTGTAGTCTGTCGTTGTACCAAATACCAAAACAACTGTATCTTCGTTGATCAATGATTTTGGACCGTGACGGAAGCCAACTGGGCTTTCATACATGGTCGCCACTTGACCAGCTGTTAATTCCAAAATCTTGAGCTGAGCTTCATGAGCAAGGCCAAAGAAAGGACCAGCGCCCAGGTAGATAACACGGTTAAAGTCAAGTTCAACCAGCTCTTTAACATCTGCTGCATTGTCTAGAACTTTACGGGCAAGACTAGAAACAACTCCAAAACGTTCAGATTTAACAGCAAATTCTGTAGGATCAAAGACCAAGAGAGCTGTCAACATCATGGACGTAAAGCTAGAAGTCATGGCAAACCCAGCGTCATTAGAAGCAGCCGGTTGCAAGAGCAAGAGATTGCGGTCATCGCCATGAGCTTGAAGAGCTAATTTCCCTTCTGCAGCACATGTAATGGTCACTTGGTAAAGGTCGTCAACCAAGTCTTTAGCCAAATCAACCGTCGCCACACTTTCAGGTGAATTTCCACTACGAGCAAAGGAAACAAGGACAGTAGCCACATCTTTTTTCAGATAGGTTTCTGGATTGGCAACAATATCAGTTGTCGCAATGGCATTGAAATTCCATTTGCGTTCGTCATAGACTTCCTTAAAGTATGGCACCAAGGTATCTCCCACATAAGCGGAAGTACCAGCACCCGTCAAGATGACCTTGATATAGTCATGTTTATCAGCGATACCTTGCAAAAAGGTTGCAATTTCTTCACGTTTCGCTTGATAGGCTTCAAAAGCTTCTTTCCATACATCAGGCTGTTGGTAGATCTCACGAGTCGTGATTTCTGCACCCAGTTCAAGTAATTCTTCTTTTGTGTAATTTAGCATAGAGTTCCTCTAATCTATTATTGTTTCATTCCTATTGAAAATATGGGAATGGGATTGACTCCCATTCCCATGTATATTCTATATAAGATGCTCTAAGTCACATCTTATTCATCTTCGTCATCATCGAAGCCCGCTAACAGGTCATTGACTTTCACGATGCTTTCTGCAGCACGGTTCTTGTAGTCCGCATCTGCGCCTGTAAGGCTAGCATTGATAAATTCAATCACCATTGGAAGATTCATCCCTGCGTAGAGTTCAATGTCGCGACCTTCCATGATCAAACGGCTTACCACGTTACAAGGTGTTCCGCCGAGAAGGTCCGCAAAGACTAGGAAATCATCCAATCCTTCGATAGCAGCTTCAAATTTTGCAGTAAATTCTTCTGGACCATCTTCTGGAAGAAGAGCCACTGCATGAATGTTGTCTTGTGGACCCATGATCATTTCTGTGCTACCTTTCAGTTCTTCACAGAAACGACCATGACTCACCAAAATTAATGATTTACTCATAAATTATGCGCCCATTCCAAGCAAGAATTTACCGATGAATGAAAGACCTACTGCAAGAACGATAATGATACCGATCGCTTTAGTAGAGTTCATACCTTTCTTACCAAGCAACCAGAAGATAAAGGCAGTAAAGATTGCTGGAAGCAAGCGTGGGAAGATTGAGTTCAAGATGTCTTGGAAGTCAATCATCTTTTCACCGATTGGCAATTTGTAAGAAATGTCAAAGTTGATCATTGTTGCTACAAGAGCACCCATCATGAAGACACCAAGTACAGATGCAGCGTCAATTAAAGCTGTCAAGGTACTTTGCATGTTGTTGATAAGGTTAACCCCTTCTTTGTAGGCAAATTCCAATTGTTTCCAACGGAAGATGTCATAAGCAACTGCAACTGCGATCCAAAGGAAGATACCCCATGGTTGACCTGCGATAGCCATAGTTGCTGCGATAGATCCCATGATAGCAGGTACAAGTGAACCAAAGATTGTATCTCCAAGAGGAGCAAATGGTCCCATCAAACCTGTCTTGATACCGTTAACGGCATCTTTTGAACCCACACCATCTTTTTCTTCCATGGCAAGGTCAAAACCAGCGATAATTGTGTGGAAGAATGGTGAAGTATTGAAGAATTGAGTATGAACTTTCATCATTTCTTTCAATTCAGGAGTTCCATCCCCATACATTTTACGCAATTGAGGCAAGATCATGTAAAGGTAACCAGAAGCTTGCATACGTTCGTAGTTCCAACCTAATTGGAAAGTAAACAAGCTACGTTTGTTGATTTGATTAAAATCTTCTTTTGTAAGTTTGTAATTAGAATTCGTCATCTTCGATTTCCCCACTTTCTGATGGTGTAGAAGGTGCTGCTACAGCTACTTTTTGGCTGTTCTTAAAGTGAACAACTGCAAGGAAGATACCTACGATAGAAACACCGATCATAGACAAACCTTTGAAGTTGTTAGCAAAGCCAATCTTTTCAGCAACATCAGCAGGAAGAGTACCAAGGATACCCGCAACAGCTCCACCAAGACCTGTTACATATGAGTAAAGGACAGTCAACATAGCTGTCAAACCAAATCCCATTGCAAGGTAGTGAAGGTTACGTTTAACTGGAAGGTAACGAAGCAAGATTGCAAATCCAAGACCTGGAAGCATACGACCTGCAAGTGTCAAACCGTCTGCAACCCATTGGTATTCTTTAACAAGGTCTACTACTGATTGTACGAAAGCACCACCAAAAGCAAGAGCGAAGAATACTGGAAGGGCACGAGAAAGAGCCCATGGAAGCGCACCAAGTAGGTAGTTGCGTTCGATACCTTTGTAGTCAAAGCGTTCGATCGCAGCATCAATACGGTGTGCAAAGAAAGTAGTTGTCATACGTCCAAGAACGTCGAAGTATGTCAAAAGTGCCGCTACTGGTACAGCGATTGTTGTAATCGCAAGGTCTGTATCAATACCTTGAGAGATAGAGAATGCTGTTGCAAGAACCGCACCAGAAGTTGCGTCGATACGAGAAGCACCACCGAAGGTACCAACCCCGAGAACGAACAACTGCAAGCTACCACCGATAAACAAACCAGTTGTCACATCTCCCATGATCAAACCAGTAATAAAACCAGCGAATACAGGGGAACCTGCAGATGAAACGATTGTCAACTCATCACAGATTTGATAAGCTGAGTACAAAGTGAGAAGTAAAATTTGCCACCATTGTATCATAACAATGACCTCCTAAAAATTTTTTCCTATTTTAATAAGCTCAAAAAGTCTGAAACTGGATCATTTGGAACCATTTGAGCAGTGAGTTTCACACCTTTTTCTGCTAGTTTGTGGAAGTCTTCCACATCCTTGTCTACCACGTTGATAGAACGTGTGATAGAGCGAGTTTCTGGTGTTTGAGACATATTGCCGACGTTGAGTGTTTCAAGCGGAACACCTGCTTCGACCAAACCAAGGAAACGGTCTGGTTTACGTGCAACGATAAAGAGACGTTGGCTATCGTATTTACCAGCAAGGATATTTGCTGCTGCTTTCTCAACTGGCAAGATACTGAGTTTCACACCTGGTGGTGTCGCAAGTTTCAAACCACTCTTTTCAATATCGTTGTTAACAACTTCGTCGTCTACAACCATAATGCGTGAAACATTTAGTTTTCCAGCCCAAAGATTGGCTACTTGACCATGGATCAAACGTCCATCGATACGGCATCCTACAATTGTCATAAGTTTTCCCCCTTTATGTGTTTTAGTGTAGGTTTACGAGTTAAATGAATCTCTTCTTTATATTCGCCCTCAGTTTCAAAGATGATGATGCGGTTAGCACCTTCCTTGAGATAGCTATGAGGGATATAAAGTGAGAGGGTCGGGCCGACGTTCCAGAAACGCCCTAGGTGGCGCCCGTTGACAAAGGCAACTCCCTTACCAAACTCAGACAAGTCTAAGTAGGTATCCTTCGGCTCTTCGACCGTAAAGTCGAAAGCGTAAAAGGCTGGTTGTCCTTCTGTCCATCCTTTTGAAAAATCAATCTTCTCAGGATTATCCAGTGGCAGTGGATATTGTTTCCAATTCAGTAAGAAATGTAGATCTTTGCAGACACCTGTACGAATTCCTTTATGTTGCGTATCTGCTAAGAACTTGTGTCCATAGTTAACACGCCCCATATTTTCGATCAGGATATCAATCTCTGAACAGCCTTCTCGATTGCCCTGACAGTAGATGTCTTCACCAATCTCTGTCTGGTATTGAGTAGCAATCCATTGACCATCTACAAAGAGTTGAGCTCGGTCACGTCCATCGATGATACGGAGGCGTTCCTCTTCTGCATCCCAACTTGCCTCAGTGCGGTAGAGAAGGTAGCCATAGCTTTGTCCAAGTTCTTCCATCGCTTTTGGATAGAGGCTTTCAGTAGGACTAGAGAGACTATCCAGGGTTTCAAACAAGGACACTTTTTCGACTAGTGGAATGGATTCCATTTCCATGCTTTCCTTGTAAAGTGGTTCCAACTGTGGATACTCTGGGAAGTGTGTTGCCATCATCTTCTTGACTGCTAGGTATTTAGCAGTTGGATTTCCTTCTTCATCGAGAAGGGCATCATAGTCGTAAGATGTGACTTGTGGTAAATCTAGAGTTCCTCGAGCCGAGCAACCATTCATGAAACCAAAGTTTGTTCCGCCATGGAACATGTAAAGGTTGATAGAGCCTTGTTCCAATACCTCTCGAACAGCTTCTGCCAATTCTTTAGGATCCCGTGTGATGATAGGCTCTTTCCAACGGTTGAACCAACCATCCCAGAATTCCATACACATGAGGGGCCATTTCTTACCATACTCATCAAAGAATTCCTGCATCTGTGAAAAGTTGTACGGAGCTTTAGAACCGAAGTTCCCTGTCACAAAGAGGTCGTCTTCGATCAAGGTTCCGGCTTTCAGAGTAGCCCTCCATGGACCATCTGAAGTAAAGAGTGGGCAATCAATCCCTCGGTCTTCCATCAATTTCCGAATCGCTCGTAGATAAGACTTATCTTCTCCATAAGAGCCATATTCATTTTCGACTTGCATCATGAGAATGTTTCCGCCATTATCCAACAAGCGGGGTACAAGCCTTGGCAATAATTGGTCATAATAGCGAGCAACAGCCTCGATGTAGGCCGGGTCAGACGAGCGAATTCGCATGTCCTTGGTCAAGAGCCAAGCCGGCAAGCCACCAAATTCCCATTCCGCACAGATAAATGGAGACGGGCGTACAATGGCGTAGAGACCCAGATCTTGTGCAATTTGAAGAAATCTCTCCAAATTTCTGGCACCTTCAAAATCAAACTCCCCTTCAACAGGTTCGTGTAAATTCCAAGCCACATAGGTCTCGACTGTATTAAAGCCAAGCGCCTTTAAGTTATAGAGAGAATAATACCAATCCTCTGCTGGAATCCTAAAATAATGAATGGCGCCGGACAAAATCTTGAACGGTTTTTCGTCTAAATAGAAATCGTCCTCAATTTTAAATCTTGTCATGTTATTACCTCTGACGAATTAAGTTTGCGCTTTCATTTATTATAATATTAACTATAATCAAATCTTTTGCATTTGTCAATAGGTTTTAGAAAATTCTTTAAAATTTTTCTATTTTTTTACTTCTTTTTTACCAAAATTGTCTAAAAATAGCATGAAATGAGGGCTTTTGCACGACCTCTGTTTTGACGGCGCTTTTATATATGTGCAAAATAATATTTTTAATGTATTATGTTATTTTTTCATCTAAATGCTACTATTTTCTTTGTGTTTGTGGTAAAATCAAAGAAGGAGAAAGAAAAAAATTGAGGTGCAATTATGGCTATTCCAAAATACCAATATATTAAAGACGAACTCAAGAATAAAATCATCTCAGGTCAATTTGCGAGTGGAGACAAGTTTTATACTGAAGCAGAGTTGATCGCCATGTATGATGTCAGTTCTATCACAGTTGTTCGTGCCTTGAACGACCTTGCCAAAGATGGCTATATTGTCCGCCAACAAGGAAAAGGAACTTTTGTTTCACGCGCTCGTAAGCACAAACTCGTTGAGTTTTCAGACGTAGAAATTTTTGAAACAAAAGACGATAAGGTAACTGTCCTTTCTATCGAACGTGGAAATAAGCTTGAATATTTGGAAAAACTTGGTTTGCGTGGAGACCAGTTCTACTACAAGATCGAACGGACACGTCAAACTAACGGTGTGACCTATATCTACCACACTTCTTATATTCCCGAACAATATATCAACGCCAACTATCCGAATCTTGACTATTATAGTTCTATCTATAAACGTTTCAAATTGGATTACCGCATTCACATGACTGATGAGCATTTTGAGGAAATCAACGAAATCGCATTCCCAACACCCGAGCATGCTGCTTCTACGTTGGGAATTGATACACAATTTCCAACTGTCTTCCAAACAAAGACTACAAAACTTGAAGCCACTGGCCAAGTCCTTGCCTATAGTGAAACTTATAAGCGAGCTGACTACTACAAAATCAAATTCATCTCGTGTGATCGAGGTCATTAAGAAAAAGCTTGAGCCTAGCTCAGGCTTTTTCTATGTTCATTATAGCATGCACCATTTAGTATGAACATATGACGAAGGGTAATTCTTTAATTAGTAGTGCTTTTACTAAAAACAAGTTAAGTATTGGCTAGATTTTCCTTGTTTTTAGTTTTTTGACAATTTTTTCCTAAATCTTATGATTTCCTCCATTTATTATAGTTCTTTCATAAAGCCGCTTGACTTTTTATATCTTAGATAATAAAATAAAAACAGTTTTGTGTAAACGCTATCATACAATATAATAACAGGGAGGTTTTATCATGAAACTAGAAAAGAAACAGCGCTTCTCCATTCGTAAGTACGCGATTGGAGCAGCTTCTGTACTCATAGGATTTGCTTTTGGTACCCAAGTCGTGTCTGCCGACGGGATTACTCCAGCTCCAACAGCTGAAGAAACTGTTCAAACTATTCAGGAGAGTCCACAAGCAGCCGAAGCAACTGTAGAGTCCAAGGTTCAAGAAAAACTGGAAGAAAAGGCTGACAAGCCTGTAAAAGAGGAGATCAAAGAAGACCAGGAGGCTCCTCGAACAGTTACTCCAACAACAGAAGAGTCAAGCGCACCAGTTGTGACAGAAAATACTGCTCCAACTCCTACTGCCGAGAAAGAAAGCCCTGCTCCAGCTGAAACTCCTGCTGAAAGCACTTCTTCAGAAAAGAAAAATGAAGTCGTTACACCAGCAGTGGCTGCTCCGAGCGTTGAACGAGCAAGTCAAGTAAATGAAAAACTGGCAAAACGAAAAATGATCTCAATCGACGCTGGACGCAAGTACTTCTCACCTGAGCAGCTCAAAGAAATCATCGACAAAGCTAAACACTACGGCTATACTGATCTTCATCTCTTAGTCGGAAATGACGGCATGCGTTTTATGTTGGACGACATGACGATCAAAGCCAATGGCAAAACCTATGCCAGTGAAGATGTCAAACGTGCACTCGAAAACGGAACCGATGCCTACTACAAGGATCCAAACGGCAACCATTTGACAGAGAGTCAAATGACGGATTTGATTAACTATGCCAAAGATAAAGGTATCGGACTAATCCCAACAGTCAACAGCCCTGGCCACATGGATGCGATTTTGCATGCCATGAAAGAACTAGGCATCCAAAAACCGAACTTCAACTACTTTGGTAAGGAATCTGCTCGTACCGTTGACCTTGATAACAAAGAAGCGGTTGCATTTACCAAAGCTCTGATCGACAAGTATGCTGCTTACTTCGCTGGCAAATCTGACATCTTCAATATCGGACTGGACGAGTACGCCAATGATGCTACAGACGCTAAAGGCTGGAGCGTTCTTCAAGCCTATAAATGGTATCCAGAAGATGGATTCCCAGACAAGGGTTATGATAAATTTATCGCCTACGCCAACGACCTAGCTCGCATCGTCAAATCTCACGGACTCAAACCAATGGCCTTTAACGACGGTATCTACTACAATAGCGACACTAGCTTTGGAACCTTTGACAAAGACATCATCGTTTCTATGTGGACTGGTGGATGGGGCGGATACGACGTCGCTTCTTCTAAACTTTTAGTTGAAAAAGGCCACCAAATCCTTAATACCAACGATGCTTGGTACTACGTCCTCGGACGAAATGCCGATGGTCAAGGCTGGTACAACCTCGACCAAGGACTCAATGGTATCAAGAACACTCCAATCACTTCTGTACCAAAATCTGATGGGGCTACTATCCCGTTCATCGGTGGTATGGTAGCTGCTTGGGCGGATACCCCATCTGCACGCTATTCACCATCACGCCTCTTCAAACTCATGCGTAGCTTCGCAAATGCCAATGCTGAATACTTCGCAGCTGACTATGAGTCTGCTGAACAAGCTCTGAAAGAAGTACCAACAGACCTTAACCGCTATACTGCAGAAAGTGTCGCAGCTGTAAAAGAAGCTGAAAAAGCCATTCGCTCACTCGATAGCAACCTCAGCCGTGCCCAACAAGATACCATTGATCAAGCAATCGCGAAACTCCAAGAAGCTGTAAGCAATTTAACCTTCACACCAGAAGCTCAAAAAGAAGAAGACGCGAAACGTGAAGTTGAAAAACTTGCCAAGAACAAGGTAATCTCCATCGATGCCGGACGTAAGTACTTCTCAGCTGAGCAACTCAAACGTATCATTGATAAAGCTAGTGAACTTGGGTATTCTGATGTGCATCTCCTCCTAGGAAATGACGGACTTCGCTTCCTACTTGATGACATGACTATCACTGCTAACGGAAAAACTTATGCAAGTGACGATGTCAAAAATGCCATCATTGAAGGAACAAAAGCTTACTACGATGATCCAAACGGAACTACTCTTAGTCAAGCTGAAATCACTGAATTGATCGAGTACGCAAAATCAAAAGGCCTCGGACTCATCCCAGCGATCAACAGCCCAGGTCACATGGATGCCATGCTCGTTGCTATGGAAAAACTTGGAATCAAGAATCCTCAAGCCAACTTTGACAAGGTCTCCAAAACAACCATGGACCTTGAAAACGAAGAAGCTATGAACTTTGTTAAGGCCCTCATCGGCAAGTACATGGACTTCTTTGCAGGCAAAACTAAGATCTTCAACTACGGTACCGATGAATATGCTAATGATGCTACCAACGCGCAAGGCTGGTACTACCTCAAATGGTATGGACTCTATGGCAAGTTTGCTGAGTACTCTAACACCCTTGCTGCCATGGCCAAAGAAAGAGGCCTTCAACCAATGGCCTTCAACGATGGTTTCTACTACGAGGACAAGGACGATGTTGAGTTTGACAAGGATGTCATCATCTCTTACTGGTCTAAGGGATGGTGGGGTTACAACCTTGCAACGCCTCAGTACCTAGCAAGCAAAGGTTACAAACTCCTTAACACCAACGGAGACTGGTACTACATTCTCGGCCAAAAACCTGAAGATGGTGGCGGTTTCCTCAAAAAAGCAATTGAAAACACTAAAAAAACACCATTTAACCAGCTTGCATCTACCAAATATCCTGAGGTAGACCTTCCAACAGTTGGAAGCATGCTTGCTATCTGGGCAGATAGACCAAGCGCTGAGTACAAGGAAGAAGAAATTTTTGAACTCATGACTGCCTTTGCAGACAATAACAAAGACTACTTCCGCGCTAACTACAATGCCCTCCGTGAGGAACTTGCTCAAATCCCTGCAAACTTGGATGGATACAGTAAGGAAAGCTTGGATGCCCTAAATGCAGCTAAAGAAGCTCTCAACTACAACCTCAACCGTAACAAACAAGCCGAGTTAGACGCTCTCGTAGCCAAACTCAAGGCAGCCCGCCTAGGCCTCAAACCAGCAGCAACCCACTCAGGAAGCCTCGATGAAAACGAACTAGCTGCCAATGTTGAAACCAAACCGGAACTCATCACAAGAGCAGAAAAGATTCCTTTTGAAGTTATCAAGAAGGAAAATCCAAATCTCCCAGCTGGTCAGGAAAAGATCATCACACCAGGTGTAGAGGGCGAACGCACTCATTACATCTCTGTCCTTACTGAAAATAGGCAACAAACAGAAACTGTTCTAGATAGCCAAGTAACCAAAGAACCTGTGATCCAAGTGGTTGAAATCGGCGCCCCTATTACTCACAAAGGGGATGAACACGGTCTTGCTCCAGCCGCAGAGACAAAACCTAGACTGGACATCCAAGAGGAAGAGATTCCGTTCACTACCGTGACACGTGAAAATCCACTCTTGCTCAAGGGGAAGACTCAAGTCCTTACCAGAGGTGTTAACGGTCGTCGCAGTCATTACTACTCTGTGAGCACTAGTGCTGATGGCAAAGAAGTGAAGACTCTTGTCGATAGCCTTGTAACGCAAGAAGCAGTGACACAAGTCATTGAAGTCGGAACCCTTGTTACCCATGTAGGGGATGAACACGGTCTTGCCCCAGCCACAGAAGAAAAACCTAGACTGGACATCCAAGAAGAAGAGATTCCGTTCACTACCGTGACACGTGAAAATCCGCAATTGCCAAAAGGACAAAGTCAAGTCGTCGTTTCTGGAGTAAATGGTCGCCGTACCGTCTTCTACTCTGTTAGCACTACTGCTGACGGCAAGGAAGAAAGAACCCTTGTCAATAGTGCGGTATCGCATGAAGCGGTCGCTCAGGTTGTCGAAGTCGGAACTGCCGTTGAGAAAGCTGAGCAAGCTGAAGCAACTACTAGCAAAGCAGATGAAAAACAACTCCCTGCAACAGGAAGTCAAGACTCTGCAGGCTTGGTCGCAGCAGGACTCATGGCCACACTAGCAGCTTACGGGCTCACTAAGAAAAAAGAAGATTAACACCCTTCGATAAGCATATAAAAAGCGAGATTGAATCTCGCTTTTTATTGTTAGGATTAATCACCAAGTCCGATACGTTCAAAGATATCATCCACTCGTTTGGTGTAGTATGCAGGGTTGAAGATTTCGTCGATTTCCTCTTGAGTCAGACGCGAAGTCACTTCTGGATCTGCTTCAAGAAGTGGTTTAAAGTCTACTTGGTTATCCCAAGAGTAGGCTGTTTTTGGTTGCACCAAGTCATAGGCTTGCTCACGGGTCATTCCCTTCTCAATCAAGGTCAACATAGCACGTTGGCTAAAGATAAGACCAAAAGTAGAGTTCATATTGCGGATCATGTTTTCTGGGAAGACCGTCAAGTTCTTAACGATGTTTCCAAAACGGTTGAGCATGTAGTCGATCAAAATGGTTGTATCTGGTGTGATGATACGCTCAGCTGATGAGTGGGAAATATCACGTTCATGCCAGAGAGCGACGTTTTCATAGGCCGTCATCATGTGACCACGGATGACACGCGCAAGACCTGTCATGTTTTCAGAACCGATAGGGTTGCGTTTGTGAGGCATTGCTGAAGAGCCTTTTTGCCCTTTGGCAAAGAACTCTTCTACTTCGCGTTGCTCAGACTTTTGCAAACCACGAATCTCAGTCGCCATACGCTCGATGGAAGTCGCGATGCTAGCAAGAACTGCAAAGTACTCAGCGTGAAGGTCACGAGGAAGCACCTGTGTAGAGATTTCTTGGGCACGGATACCCAGTTTGTCACAGACGTATTCCTCTACAAATGGTGGGATGTTAGCAAAGTTCCCAACTGCACCAGAAATTTTACCAGCTTCCACACCAGCAGCTGCATGCTCGAAACGCTCAATGTTGCGCTTCATTTCGCTATACCAAGTCGCCAATTTCAGACCAAAGGTTGTAGGCTCCGCATGCACACCGTGAGTACGCCCCATCATGATGGTGAACTTGTGCTCCTTAGCCTTATCAGCGATGATGTTGGTGAAGTTTTCAAGGTCACGACGGATGATGTCGTTAGCCTGCTTGTAGAGGTAACCGTAGGCAGTATCCACCACGTCAGTAGAAGTCAAGCCGTAGTGGACCCACTTGCGCTCTTCACCAAGAGTCTCAGAAACCGCACGCGTAAAGGCCACCACATCGTGGCGAGTCTCCTGCTCAATCTCCAAAATACGGTCGATGTCAAAGTTCGCCTTTTCGCGAATCAAAGCCACATCTTCCTTAGGGATTTCCCCCAACTCAGCCCATGCTTCGTCGGCCAAGATTTCCACCTCAAGCCAAGCACGGTATTTATTTTCTTCACTCCAAATGTTCGCCATTTCTGGGCGAGAGTAACGGTTGATCATGTTGTTATTTCTCCTTGCATTACTTTTGCTTCAAGTTCATCTAGTACAGATTCACCTTTTTGTATTACAGATTTTTTTAAATTAGGTAACGGAGTTGATTGATTTAATGAAATACCTTCGTCTTCAGAAATCTTTTCTAAATTTTTGATTTCTGTATCCAACCTTGCTATTTCTTGATCCAATTGACCATTTTGATTTTGCATTTCCATCACATCACGTTTTTCTCTCAAAATAAGCCACAAATAAGGGACGACTATGATTGACATATTAAGTATCATCTCTAAAGGACTATTTTGACTTATTGATCTGGTCTCCAAAAAACGGTCATTCGAATAAGTAAATTTCGATTGTACAAAGAACTCATTTCCTAAGAGCTTAATTTTATCATCTTCCATCTTGATACCAACGATTGGACGTTCAAATCGGTTAAATATATAATCAAACTGCTTGGATAATTGCTTTTCATCAAAACTATTAAATAATTCTATCAATTCATTATCTCTAATTTTAAACTTAGATTGTATTTCCTGAAGACACTTCCTTCTATTATCACTTTCTAGTTCGTTATTCTCTGTTATTTTCTCACTAAAGAACTCTACAAAACTGAAATTCAATACATCTGAAGATTCTCTAGAGATATTAAATAGTTCCGATAAATCATCCCTCTTATTACCTAAATTTAACTTGTACTTACTAGTAATAGAAAAATACACTCTGTAAGCTTCAAAAAATTCATGTAAAACTAAAACTTGTTTATTAGGAAAGAGAGAAATTGGTGAGCCTAAGTGATAATATTTCACAACATCAGTAGGATTATTTAAATCAAGCTCTGGAATTCTATATTTTGTATATTGATTGTTAATTTTTATAGATGAATTAAAAATAATAACATCATTTTTAAGAACACCTTGATCAAGATAGATAGAAATATCATGTAATAAAACTGATTTATAATAGAATTCACTAAAATCATTAGATAATTTTGAAATTTGCCAATTTGTATATAGTGTATCGTCACTTTTTTGCGAAGACAATTTTAATTCTAATTTATTCATTCATTCTTCCTTCTAATTTTAACACACGCTCTTCAAGCTCAATTTTTTCTTCTAGGGTAGCTTTTAATTTTAGTTTGTCTTCAAGGTGTTTTCGTTTCTCTTCGTTTAACTCTTCTTCTCTAATTTTTTGTAGCTGGTAGTTTATATAAGTCAGATTAAATAATAATAACGCTACAGATACAGCCGAGAAACCTCCTCGCTTCGAGATTGACTGAAGATTTACGAATATTGAATTATCATAAAAGCTATAACAAAAGGTTGCTAAGCTAGCTAGAATTCCCAATAATATTACTATCAGTTTTCTCTTTTTAGACTCAACTTTTAGAATTTCTAAAATGGGATCAAGTATAGATGATACTAATGTGGCAAGAGTAGTATACAAAAAAATAGGAAATCGTGAATTTAAATCAATATTTCCATCTAAAATAGTTAAAGTACCTATCCAAGATAAAAAAAGAGCAATTAAAATGATAATAATATTAAACAAGTCACCTGGTGTTACTAAAAATCTCAAATATTTTTTCATTTTATACTCCTAACTAGTATCAGTACTCGAAATAAAAATCAATTAAATTGTATTTTGCTATTTCCTATTCAAACTCCTCTTTCCCAATAAACACGGATGGGTAGTGAGATAATTCATTGAGATCGGTATCCAATTTCAAGTCATAAATTGCTAAATAGTTTTCAGGGTATTTAGCAACTAACTCTTCATATTTAGCCCTCACTTTTGCGTGATTGCTACTAGCATACACGACTTCGACGGCTGCTCCAGTCTTATCTTTTTCAACAAAAGCATTAACGATGATTTGTATCATAGATTTCTCCTAATATATATATGATAGGTTACTTTAATTGTTAACACGGACCATATATCTATTTAATACAGTGTTAATTTGTATTATTAAATTCTGAAAGTTATCATTAAGTAATAAACTAGACGCATCTTTGGAAGAAAGTTTAAGCTCTTTTTTTATGCTAGACCATTTGCCTGTATTTCGGTTGAATATACAAAATACTGCGGGAAAAACTCCATTACTATCACCAGCTATATAAATTTGAGTTGCTCTATCCAAATCTTTTTCTGATATAAATGTTAAATTCTGTCCTTTTTTCGATTTTTTTACAAATCCACTCAATGACAAGTCATCTATAATCTTCTGATAATCAGTCATTAGCCCAGAACATCCAGAATAATATTCAAAGAGTTTATTTACTAATTTCTTTACTTCCTCTGATGATTTATTATGATTTTGTTTGTAAATATTGTCTTGTAAAACTTCTACCGTCTTAATAATCTTTTTTTCATCTAAATTCGACTCTAAAATAGCTTTCTTAAATTCTAGATTAAATTGTAGATTATCAGGTTCATAACTTAAAATTTGTTGTCTATTTTTACTAGCAAGTAAGCGTAACTCATCTTGATTTCTTGTAAACAAAACATTCGTGACAGTTCGTAATAAGTCAGCTCTGAAATCTTTTACAAGCTTTATAAAATCTAAATCATGATTATTAGCAATCATAACATCAAGAATATGGGATATTATTTTATAATCAATTGAAATCCAATCTTGGTTCTCTATACTTGGCTCGTCACCGTTAGGAGTTAAGAAAAATTTATATTGTTTCCCAGAACGTTCATCTAAAATTTTAGAGTATTGAGTTAACTGAGACTCCTCAGAGCCACTACTATTATGTTCTGAGGAATATTGTTTCACTTCAATAGCAATTTGAATTTGCTTATCTTCGTTATAGTAATAAACATCAATATTTTCATATTCTGTTTGACACACTATAGCATCTGCACTATCATCAGAGAAAAATGAATGGATTTCCTTGTTAGATATGTCTATATCTTCTACCGATTTTAATAATTCTCTAATAAATAAGTGACCTAAGTTATGGTTCTCAGCAGGGTCTAACAACCATCTAATAAATCTCGAATATCGAATTTCATGAGCGCTACGCATGTTTCTGTCTTTTGTATTTCCATACTCAATAATTTCCCAAAAATTGGGAACTGACTCAATCACTAGTTTATCAACATATTTTTTTAGATTAGGATTCCCTACTCGAATTGTTTCAATCAAATTCACATAATCTTTAATATCCATTGTATTCCCTTATCAAAATTCCTCAACCTCATCCGGCACATCACTAAACAAAGTCACGTGTCCCATCTTGCGGTTGTGCTTCGCTTCTATTTTACCATATAGGTGGAGGTGGGCGCTTGGATTTTCTGTGACATATTTTTCAGCGGCCTCGACATGCTGACCGAGGACATTGAGCATGACAGCTGGGGCATGCAGTTTGATGGCTGGTAATTGTTCTCCGAGAACACCTAAGATATGGGTGTCAAATTGCGAGAAGTCGCAGGCTTCAATAGAGTAGTGTCCTGAGTTGTGTGGACGTGGCGCAATTTCATTGACAATGATGTCATCAGCCGTCGCAAACATTTCCACACAGAGCGTTCCAGACAAGTTAAGCTGTTCTGCGATTCGCACTGCCATGGTTTTAGCTTTATCTGCTAGCCTTTCCGAAATGCGGGCTGGCACGATGGTCTTTGAAAGAATATTGTTGCGGTGGATATTTTCCTGAACTGGGAAAACCGTCACGTCCTTGCCATTCCCAGATACGATGACAGAAATCTCCAAGTCGAAATTGACAAATTCTTCCAAGACACAGTCTGCTGAGTCAGCTAGTGCACGGGCTTCTTCCAAGTCTGCTACTGAGCGAATAACCTTTTGTCCATGCCCATCGTAGCCTCCAGTCGCGGTCTTAAGGACATAGTTTTTCGATAGATCAATATCTGCCAAGTCTTGGCTAGAAGTCACGACCTTGTAGGGTGCAACAGTGACTTGAGCCTTATTTGACAAAAAATCCTTTTCAAAGATACGATTTTGAGAAATGCGGAGCAGGTCTGTTCCTTGAGGGAGTTGTCCACCCTTGATAACGGCATCCAAACCGTCAGCATCGACATTTTCAAACTCATAGGTAAGGACATCGCAACGCTCAGCTAACTGACGAAGGGCATCCACATCGTTATAAGGAGCCACTATGATTTCCGCTACACGAGAGGCAGGACAATCCGCCGCAGGATCCAGCGCGATAACCTTGTGCCCCATGTAGATAGCAGAAATGGCCATCATCTGACCCAGCTGACCGCCACCGATAATTCCGATTGTTTTAGATGAGCTCATTTGTAGACTCCTCTGCGATTTTTCCTTGCTCTTCTGCGAAATCAGCCAAAGCTGTCGCGATAGCCTGATCTTCTACTGAAAGGAGACGGAGGGCAAAGAGAGCAGCGTTAGTCGCACCCGCTTCACCGATGGCCATGGTCGCAACAGGCACGCCACCCGGCATCTGAACGATAGAATAGAGCGAGTCTACACCGCTAAGAGCACGTGATTTGACCGGTACACCGATGACAGGCAGAGTGGTCTTAGCCGCTACCATTCCTGGCAAATGGGCCGCACCACCAGCACCTGCGATGATGACCTTGATGCCACGGCTACGAGCTTCTTCAGCATGTCTGAACATGAGGTCTGGAGTACGGTGGGCAGAGACAACTTTCTTTTCGTAGGCTACACCGAAGCGGTCTAGAACTTCTGCTGTTTTTTGCATGGTTGCCCAGTCGGATTTTGAGCCCATGATGATGGAAATTACTGGTTTCATTTCTTCTCCTTTTTTAATAATCGTCTATTGTAGTGCGGACGTAAGCGACCGCCTATGGCGTTCCATTACTAAAACTGGAGCCTAGGTCTCCAGTTTCCCGCTCCTAGTAGCTTTGCTACTAGGAGTTCCACTACTGCGACGATTATCCTATAGTGGCTCGCTTTCGCTCGCCATGACAATTTTTGTATCTGTTAATCTTTTATAGCCTTGCTCCCGATATCGGTTCGGTAAAAGAGGCCTTCTGTGTTTTGTTTGTCGAGTTCCTTGTAGATGGTATCTTGGGCTTCTTTAACGGTATCGGCTGTGGTGACCAGCATATAAACTCGTCCGCCGTTGGATAGCAGTGCTCTGCTATTTTCCGCAAACTTAGCCCCTGCATAGTAGGTAATGATGTCGTCTTCGGTCTTAGTTGGCAACTCGACACCCTTTGCATAGTCTAGCGGGTAACCCTTGGATGCAACAACCACACCCAGAGTCACACCCTTGTCCGTCCATGTGATGTTTGGCTCCTTGCCATCGAGAATATCCGTGATATTTTGTGCAAAGTCAGATGTCAAACGAGGCAAGATAATCTGAGTTTCTGGATCTCCGAACCGAGCGTTGAACTCGATAACCTTAGGTCCGTCTACGGTCAAGATAAGCCCCGCGTAAAGGACACCAAGATACGAACGACCTTCTTTGATCATCCCTTCAAGGACTGGCTTGACAATAGTGTCAACCGCTGTGTCAACCACGCTCTGTGGCAAGTGAGGAACTGGCGCATAGGCACCCATCCCACCAGTGTTAGGACCCTTGTCGCCATCATAAGCACGTTTGTGGTCCTGAGCCGTTGGCATAATGTAGAACTTGTCCCCATTGACAAAGGCAAAGAGTGAAAATTCCTCCCCTTCAAGGAATTCCTCGATGACCACTCGCGCCCCCGAGTCACCGAATTTATTGTCTAAAAGCATCTCGTGAGCAGCTTCGACGGCTTGCTCAACCGTCTCCGCAACGACGACACCCTTCCCAAGTGCCAAACCATCTGCCTTGACAACGATAGGAGCGCCTTTCTCCTCGATATAAGCCTTGGCCTCCTCGAAATCTGAAAATGTGCCATAGGCTGCTGTCGGAACACCATATTTGAGCATGATTTCCTTTGCGAAATCCTTGGACCACTCCAGCTCGGCTGCAGCTCTAGTCGGACCAAAAGCCTTGAGCCCAGCTTTGTTAAAATCATCTACGATACCAGCGGCAAGGGCATCATCAGGACCGATAAAGGCCCAAGCAATATCATTGGCTTTTGCAAATTCAATCAACTTATAATGTTCGGAAATAGAGATGTTTACCAATTCCAGACCATCCAGAGTCATTCCGTCATTCCCAGGAGCTACAAAAACATTTTCAACGTCTTTTGACTCAAGCAACTTCTTGGCAATCGCATGTTCACGACCACCCGAACCGACAACTAACAGCTTCATCTCTCAACCTCTTTTGCGAATTATTTACTAACATTATATCACAAACGTTCGTATTAATCTTCTTTTACTTAGCATTTTAAGTCAAAAAAGGAAAGAAACTGTTTTCTTCCCTTTCGTTTTTTAATGTCTAAAATGTCTCACACCTGTAAATACCATTGTCAAGCCATATTTGTCCGCTGCTTCGATGGATTCTTGGTCACGGACAGAGCCTCCAGGCTGGATGATGGCCTTGATTCCTGCTTTAGCAATTTCTTCTACATTATCCGCGAATGGGAAGAAGGCATCTGAAGCAAGAACAGCGCCGTCAAGACGGTCTTTAGCTTGGTCAATGGCGATGCGGACTGAAGCCACACGGTTAGTTTGACCTGGGCCAACACCAAGTGTCATGTGGTCATTGGTCACGATGATCCCGTTTGATTTGACGTACTTGATAGCTTTCCAAGCGAACTCAAGGGCAGTCGCCTCTGTCTCGGTTGGTTGACGTTTGGTCACCACTTGCCAGTCAGCTGGGCTTTCCTTGACCACGTCTTGGTTTTGCACGAGCAGTCCACCTACCACACCTGTGTATTCTGCCTCTACCTCACTAGCCTCTTGAGCATCAAATGGCAAGGCAAGGATGCGCAAGTTTTTCTTTTTGTTGGTCAAAATGGCTAGCGCTTCATCGGTATAGCTCGGTGCGATGATAATCTCGAGGAAAACGCCGTGCATCTTCTCAGCAGTCGCAGCATCCACCTCACGGTTGAGAACGACGATTCCACCGAAGATAGACACTGGGTCAGACTCATAAGCGTAGTCCCAAGCAGTTTCGATGTCATCAGCTTGACCGATACCGCACGGGTTCATGTGTTTGAGAGCTACAACGGTTGGACGGTCTTTGAAATCACGAATAATACGAATGGCCGCATCAGCGTCGCGGATATTGTTGAAGGACAATTCCTTACCGTTGAGCTGTTTCGCTGAAGCAATCGAGTAATCCGTTGGCAAGGCTTTTTGGTAAAAGTCTGCATCTTGTTGAGGGTTTTCCCCATAACGCATTGGTTGCTTGAGGTCATAGGTCAAAGTGAGCTTTTCAGGCTTGCTTTCTCCGACTTGAGCTGTGAAATACTCTGCAATCAAGGCATCATAAGCTGCTGTGTGACGGAAAACCTTGGCTGCTAAACGTTGGCGAGTTTCATAAGTAGTTTCACCATTTGCTGCCAATTCTTCAAGAACCACAGCATAGTCAGCAGGGTCTACTACAACCGTTACGCTAGCGTGGTTTTTCGCTGCTGAACGAAGCATAGATGGCCCACCAATATCGATGTTTTCAACTGCGTTAGCGTACGTCACGTCTGGTTTGAGAATCGTTTCCTTGAAAGGATAAAGGTTGACAACTACAAGGTCGATCAATTCGATCTTATTGTCCTTAGCCGCTTGAAGGTGGCTATCCAAGTCACGACGAGCGAGGAGACCACCGTGGATATTTGGGTGAAGGGTCTTGACACGACCGTCCATCATTTCTGGGAAGCCCGTCACATCATCGATCGCAATGGTCTCCACCCCAGCATTATCAAGGGCAACCTTGGTCCCACCTGTCGAGATAATCTTCCAACCGAGTTTTTTAAGTTCTTGGGCAAATTCAACAATGCCCGCTTTGTCTGAGACGCTGATTAAGGCTTTTTTCGTCATTCTATTCCTCTTTCTTTAGATCCAAACGCATAGCGACTTCGTTATTTTCTTCTATAAATCCTGTTTCCTGAAAACCCAGACTAGTCAACAGGTGCTTCATTTTTTCATTTCCAACCACATAATCTGCGGTAATATGACTGCAAGCTCTATCCATCTGAGCCTCTTTGATTAGAACTTCCAAGGCTTTTCGACCATAACCTCTTCCTTGGTACTGCTGACCAATCATTATCCGCCAGATAAAGTATTCCGCTTCATCCTTGTCTATTTCTAGCAGGAGAAAGCCAACCACTTGCTTATCCCAATAGATTGCCATCGGAAACACATCTTCGTTTTTCCGGTAGAGCCATGCATCAGCTAAAGAGCGCACATTTGGAGCTACGAAATGTGCTCGTTCATCAGCTTCTGATATTTTCAAATCCAGCACTGCCTGAAAACTGCTCTCATCTACCAATTTCAGTTCAATCATTTTTTCTCCTAGCAAGATTGCGCAATCAAAACTTGATTTACTTCTTACCTTCTCTCCACTCCCAAGCTATCCAACACTTCTGGATACAACTTGTACTCTGCCTCATGAATACGAGCTTCAAAGCTTTCGATGGTATCAGCAGATAGACGTGGTACACGGACTTGTTTGATAACCTTGCCTGTATCCACACCCGAGTCCACCCAGTGAATGGTCACGCCGCTCTCACCAACACCAGCATTCCAAGCGTCCTCAATCCCATGAGCTCCTGGAAATTCGGGCAGGTAGGCTGGATGAATGTTGATGATTCGACCTTCATAGGCCGCCAATAAGGTTGGTCCAACGATTTTCATGTAGCCTGCGAGACAAACCAAGTCAATCTGGTGTTCTTCCAAGAGTTCGACTAGAGCTTCTTCATAGTCTGCCTTGTTCTCAAATTCCTTGAGTTCAAAAGCATAGGACAGAACGCCAAGCTTGTCTGCACGCTCCAGCACATAGGCGTCACGATGATCTGAAAAGACAAACTCCACTGGAAATTGTTCCGCAATCACCTGAAAATTTGAGCCATTACCAGATGCAAAAACCGCTATTTTTTTCATTTGATGATGACACTTTCGTTTTCTTTCTTGACGATGCGACCAATTTCATAGACTGGTTCATCCAGCAATTCTTTGACGCGACCTACATTTTCAGGGCTAACTGCCAGCATGAGTCCCACACCCATATTGAAGATTTCAAACATTTCTTCATGCTTGATTTCACCGTATTTTTCAAGAGCCTTGAAAATCGGAAGCACTGGAACTTTGCTTTCCTCAATCTCAGCAGCTAGGTCAGTCGCAAACATACGAGGGACATTCTCGATAAATCCACCACCTGTGATGTGGGCAATTCCATTGACCAACTCTTCCTTGATGAGTGGTAATACAGCCTTGACATAGATACGAGTTGGCTCAAGAAGAACATCCTTGAGTTTCTTGCCTTCCAATTCTGGCAAAACTTCCTCACCTGTATAGTCGGCAAAGACACGACGAACGAGTGAGTAACCATTTGAGTGAATCCCACTTGAAGCAAGTCCGAGAAGAACATCACCTTCTGCCACTTTTGAACCGTCAATGATTTGAGATTTTTCAGCCACGCCAACCGCAAATCCAGCCAAGTCGTAGTCATCTTCGCCATACATACCAGGCATTTCAGCCGTTTCCCCACCGATGAGGGCAGCGCCTGCCTGCACACAGCCTTCTGCTACACCAGCAACGACTTGTTCTAGCTTAGCTGGTTCATTCTTCCCTGTCGCCACATAGTCGAGGAAATAGAGAGGCTCCGCACCTGCAGCGATGATATCATTGACACACATGGCCACACAGTCCTGCCCGATGGTATCGTGCTTGTCATACTTGATAGCCAACATGAGCTTAGTTCCGACACCGTCAGTCCCTGAGATCAAGACGGGTTCTTTGATCCCCGTCTTTGAAAGGTCAAACATGCCACCGAAACCACCCAGAGCTCCCATGACACCTGCACGCTCCGTACGAGCTACGTGCTTTTTGATCCGTTCAACAACTTCATAACCCGCTTCAACATCCACACCCGACTGGGCATAAGCATTTTTATTCGTCATTTTGTTCATTCCTTTCCTTTAATGGAAAATCGTTATCCGCCTATTTGTAAAAACTGGTCTTTTCTTCCAAACTTCTACGATATTCTTCCTCATAGTCGTAGAGAGGAGTTGGGTAGTCACCGTCAAAGTAAGCGACACAGAGACCACCGTTCGGCGCATCTGTTTCAATCCCAATCGAATCAATCAAGCCATCAATCGAAAGATAGGTCAGGCTATCCGCACCAATGATTTGGCAGGTTTCTTCGACCGTATGATTAGCCGCAATCAGCTCCTGACGCGTCTGGATATCAATCCCGTAGAAACATGGATAAGCTAGCGCAGGACTTCCAATAGCAACGTGAACCTCAGAAGCACCTGCTTCTTTCAAAAGCTGAACGATACGGCGAGAGGTTGTCCCACGAACAATGGAATCATCAATCATAACCACACGTTTGCCTTTGACAACACCCGAAACGGCAGACAGTTTCATCCGTACCCCTTGCTCCCGCAATTCTTGAGTCGGTTGGATAAAGGTGCGTTGCGTGTATTGGTTTTTGATCAGCCCCATTTCATTTGGCAGACCAGATTCTTCTGCAAATCCCATGGCTGCGCTGAGCGAGGAATTTGGCACACCGACCACAATATCCGCCTCATGCTTGAATTCACGCGCTAGTTGCGCTCCCATTCTCTTACGAGCCGTATGGACATTGACACCATGGATATTGGAGTCAGGGCGGGCAAAGTAGATATACTCCATAGAGCAAATCGCCAACTGGGTATCATTCGTATAGCTATCATACTGAATCCCATTGTCATCCACAATCACAATTTCCCCTGGTTTCACATCACGAATCCACTCGGCACCAATGACTTCAAAAGCACAGGTTTCTGACGAAACCACCACCGCTCCGTTGGCCATTTTCCCAATAGAAAGTGGACGGAAACCATTAGGATCAAGCGCAGCAATCAACTTGTCCTCAAACAGCAGGATATAAGCAAATCCACCTTTGACAAGGCTGAGCGCCTCTTTGATTTTGCCCATCAAGTTCGGATTGTGACTGCGACGAATGAGGTGTGCCAAGATTTCCGAGTCCGAAGTTGAACTGAAAATAGCACCTCTTTGTTCCAATTCTTTCTTGAGCGATTCGGCATTGGTCAGGTTTCCGTTGTGGGCTAGCCCAAACTGCATATCATGAAAGCGAAAGAGGAAGGGCTGGATGTTATCCACAGAAGCTTCGCCAGCAGTCGCATAACGCACATGCCCAATCGCACTCGTTCCAGTCAGTTTATCCAAATTAGCTGGATTTCTGAACACTTCTGATAAAAGCCCCATATCACGATGGCGCTTTAGTTGCCCTTGGTCATTGGAGAGGATTCCTGCCCCCTCCTGACCACGGTGCTGAAGACTGTGGAGCCCAAAATAGGCCATTTTCGCAGCATCTGGATGTCCCCAGATACCGAAAACACCACATTCTTCATTAAGAGATTTTACTTCGTATGTCATTTTTTATACCTAATTTTTATTTGTGTAGCACCAAGAGCTAGAGCTACCTGGCTTTTACATTACGGATATTGTCTATCAAAAAAACCGCAAATCTTATTTTCCAGTAAAGTATTTAACCGCCGATGCGAACAGGTGCTGGTCTTTATTTCCTGGGATGTTTTGGAAGAGACCGTCTTCATAACGTTCTGAGTGTCCCATTTTACCGATAATTTGACCGCTCTTGCTAGTGATTCCTTCGATGGCATTTACAGAACCATTCGGATTGTACTTAGAGTCCATACTTGGTTTGCCGTCAAAATCAACGTATTGACTAAAGATTTGACCATTGTCACGGAGCTCCGCAAATTCCTCAGCCGTCACAACAAATTTCCCTTCACCGTGTGATACTGGAATGGCGTGGATATCGCCCACTTGCACACCAGCCAACCATGGTGAGTTGGTATTGGCAATCCGAGTTTCCACCATCTTGGCCACGTGCTGGTTGGCATCATTGTAGAAGAGGGTTGGGCTAGTACTGCTGGCATCCTCGAAGTTTCCGTATGGAAGAAGACCTGATTTGACCAAGGCCTGGAATCCATTACAGATACCGATAATCAAGCCACCACGAGCGATAAAACTATCAATGGCTGCACGCACTTTTTCATTAAGAAGGATATTGACAATAAACTTAGCTGATCCATCCGGCTCATCCGCAGCTGAGAATCCACCTGCAAAGAAGAGGATGTTTGCCTTGCCGATGTTGTCAACCATGGTTTCAACTGACTTGACAATAGCTTCTTCATTCAAGGTCACAAATGGCACCAAATTGACCTCTGCGCCTTCTTTTTCGAAGGCCTTGGCTGAGTCATATTCTGAGTTGGTTCCTGGGAAGACTGGGATGTAAACCACAGGTTTCTCAATAGTTTCCTTGACTTTGATGACTGCGTTAGAAGCGACAGCTGGCACTTCTGCAAGTTCTTTAGCTTGGGCAAATTCAGTTGGGTAAACTTCTTCCAGTTTTCCTTGGAAAGCACTGTCAAGTTTCTGTCCATCTAACTTCACACCGTTGACAAGGAGTGTAAAGTCTGCTTTCGTTTGACCGATTTTCTCCACTCCAGTGATTTCGTCAGGAGATGTGAAGACAAATCCGCCCAATTGAGCTGTCAAAGCTGTCTCAAGTTCAGGCAAGATCACCTCTGCACCAATATGATTCCCAAAGGTAGCAAGAGTCAAGCTTTCAACTACACCACCATATTTAACAGCTGATGCAGATGTTACTTTGTGGCTAGCTTGGATGGCTTCAAATTGAGCAAAGTTAGACTTAATCAAATCAAAATTAATCTCTTGTGCCAAGGCTTGGCCTGGAATGTAGTAGATATTTTCACCAGCAGTCTTGAACTCAGGAGAGAGGACCTTACGGCTATCTGCCGTCGTCACCCCAAAGGCAACCAAGGTTGGTGGTACGGTTAATTCCTCAAAGGTACCAGACATAGAGTCCTTACCACCGATAGATGGCAAGCCAAGCTGGATTTGTGCTTCAATAGAGCCTAGAAGGGCGGCTACTGGCTGACCGAAACGCTCTGCTTGCTTGTCCATGCGCTCGAAATACTCTTGGTAAGAGAAACGAGCCTTGGACCAGTTTGCACCAGCAGCCACTAAACGAGCAGTTGCTTCGATAACCGCATAAGCCGCACCGTGGTATGGAGACCATTCTGCCACATATGGATTGAATCCTTGCGCCATGACAGACGCAGTGTGAGTCACCCCGTGCTGAACTGGCAATTTCTGAACAGATGCTTCAGTTGGTGTGAGTTGGTAGCGACCACCAAGTGGGTGATTGACCGTTGAACGACCGACCGAACAGTCAAAGATGGTTTGCAATCCTTTTTGACTCGCATGGTTGAGATCAGACAGAACCGCAAGAGTATCTGCTTCAAGTGTGTTAGTACTTGTTGTGCGCTCTTCTGGAAGGTTGACATCTTTGTCCACAACCTTGGCATCAACGACTACGCGCACACCGTTTGTATCAAGGAAACGACGTTCCAAGTCGACAACCGTTTCACCATTCCAGTGCATGACTAGATTTGGTTTTTCAGTCACTGTTGCCACAACAACAGCGTCAATATTTTCTTTATTACATTCCGCAACGAAGGCATCTACGTCTTCAGGACGCACCACAACTGCCATCCGTTCTTGTGATTCAGAAATGGCAATTTCTGTACCGTTCAAACCTTGGTATTTAAGAGGAACCTTATTAAGGTCGATTTCAAGACCGTCTGCCAATTCACCGATGGCCACACAGACACCACCTGCACCAAAGTCGTTGGACTTCTTGATAAGACGAGTGACATCGCCATTACGGAAAAGACGTTGAATCTTGCGTTCTTCGATGGCATTCCCTTTTTGAACCTCTGCACCAGCAGTCTCTACAGACTCAACTGTTTGAACCTTAGAAGACCCTGTCGCACCACCGACACCATCACGCCCAGTCTTGCCACCTAGCAAGATAATCACATCACCGGCTTCCGGTTTTTCACGGACAACATTACCCTTAGGAGCAGCACCGACAACGGCACCTAGCTCCATGCGTTTAGCTACAAAACCTGGGTGGAAGTATTCACGAACGTAAGTCGTTGCCAGACCAATCTGGTTCCCATAAGAAGAGTAACCGTGAGCCGCTGTTTTAGAAATGACTTGTTGTGGTAATTTACCAGCGCGAGTTTCCGAAATCGGAGCTGTAATATCACCAGCGCCTGAGATACGCATAGCTTGGTAAACGTATGAACGGCCTGACAACGGGTCACGAATGGCGCCACCGATACAGGTTGCAGCACCACCAAATGGTTCGATTTCCGTTGGGTGATTGTGGGTTTCGTTTTTAAACATGAGGAGCCAAGGTTCCTTGACACCATCAACGTCCACTTCGATTTCAACCGAGCATGCATTGATTTCGTCAGACACTTCCATATCGTCCAAACGACCATTAGCACGCTCATAACGACCAAAAATAGTCGCCATATCCATCAAGGTTTGTGGCTTTTCAGACCGACCTAGTTCCTCACGCATGACAATATACTTGTCATAAGTCGCTTGCAATTGCTTTTGGAATTTAGAAGCTGAGAAATCAATCTGTTTCAACTCCGTCTCAAAAGTCGTGTGACGGCAGTGGTCAGACCAATAAGTGTCCAAAACCTTGAGCTCCGTCTCAGTCGGCACGCGCCCGATTGACTTGAAATAGTCTTGGATAAAGAGCAAATCATCCACTTCCATGGCCATCCCTTGCTCTGCCTTGTAGCGAGCAAAGTCTTCTGCCGTATAACTTTCAAAGAAAGTCAATTTAGGAATGGTCTTGTCTGACTCAGAAAATTCCTGCTTGGCAATCCCTGTCGTGATGTCCTTGAAACGAGAATCAACTGGGTTGAGCAGGTAGTTCTTGACCGCTTCCAACTCAGTCGCATCAATATCTTTATTAACCAAGTAAAGTTGGGCTGTGTTGACTGTCACATCACTCGAACTCCCCAGCAAAAGCAGGGCTTCCTGTGACGAAGCTGCACGCTGGTCAAACTGCCCTGGCAGGCTTTCAATGGCAAAGAAAGCATAGTTAGCAAGATCCGCTTGCACGGCTGATTCGTCCAAGACATGGTCTGTCACCTGCTCAGAGAAGATGTGTTTCTCTGCAGGCGCAAACAAGTCCTCAGCCAAATCAAAGACATCATAAACTTGCACAATGCGAATACTTTTCAAAGTTGACAGTCCCAAGTTGTGCTGGAGTTCTCTTACCAAACTCTCTGACTTGACCTGAAAATCAGCCTTTTTTTCAACAAAAATACGTTTATCCATCAATTCTTATTCCTTTATTTCAGCTCTTGCAAACAGATTATTTCAATTCCTGCAACTTTTCCCAGACAATCTCGTAAACATCAGTCAATTCACCCAAGCCACGGCGGAAAACATCCTTGTCCATGTGGTTGCCATCCGCATCCCACAAACGGCAGTTATCTGGTGAAAATTCGTCTGCCAAGATAATCTTACCATCCTTGTCAAAACCGAACTCTAGCTTAAAGTCAATCAATTTGAGACCAATCTCAGCAAACCAAGCTTTCAAAAGTTCATTGATACGACGCGTTTCTTCCTTCAAGTAAGCAATCTGCTGGTCATCCGCAATTTTAAGAAATTTCACATGCTCATCATTGATAAAGGGATCATCCAAATCATCATTTTTATAGTAAAATTCGACAATTGGAGTCTCAAATGCAATACCTTCTTCTACGCCAAAACGTTTTGAAAAGGATCCAGCCGTGTAGTTGCGGAGCACAACTTCTAGAGGAATAATCTCAACCTTTTTATTGAGTTGTTCCGTGTCCGAAAGTTTCTCCACAAAGTGAGTCGCTACACCAGCCGCATTTAATTTCTCAAAAATAAAAGATGAAATCTGATTATTCAAGACTCCCTTGCCCGCAATCTGCTCTTTCTTGACACCGTTAAAAGCAGTCGCCTGGTCCTTGTAAGTTGAAATAATGAGATTTTCATCCTCAGTTGTATAGATATCCTTGGCTTTTCCCGAATAGATTAGTTGTTTTGACATTTTAAAGTTCGCCTTTCGTTTTACTTGAGCACATTCTACCACAAAAGTATGAAAAATTCAAGGTTTTTACGAATAAATAACGTTTCCCTATTTTAAGCGTAAAGAAAAACTGCAAGATGAACTCTTCTTACAGTTTTAAAATCATTTATCCTCTGAAAACACGAATATTACCCTTTATTCAAAAATTGATCCCAAAAATAACGGAGATAGCTTTTCTTCCCTGTGATCATCTGCAGGCGGCCTTCTAAACCATAACGAAGTGTTGCAGCCTGCTCCGAAGTTAAATTAGTCTCCGCCTCAATTTTAAAGAAATTTCCTTGTTCAGTCTTTGTAGCTGTCGCATCAATACTTGTAATCCTGGAATCCAGGAAAATTTGATTCTTCGCATCATTAGTCGTAGTATAACGGACAGAATCCCCAATCTTGACTCTAGCAACATCTTTTGAACTGAGATAGGCTGTGAGTTTGGTTTTTCCTTCTTTTTCCAAGGATGGGTAGAGTTGGGCTAGCAGGGTTCCTTCTGCGACCATCGTAGATTCACTAGTCTCAGGATTGAGGTGAAGTACCCCATCCTCACTTGCTGTAATCTTCCCCTTATCGAGGAGACCTCCCTGGACTTTCTTACCCGATTCCGCCTCCAAAATTTTCTGATCCAAAAGAGTTAATTCCTGACCGACTTTAACTAAGTGCTGAGACTTGAGTGATTCCAGTTGACTATCCAGTCCCGTTGCGTGGGCCTGTTGAGCTCCAGATCCCGCATACTGCACACGATACGTAGCTAGACTAGACTCTAGCTGGGCAATTTGTGCATCCACTTGCGCAATAACTTGCGATTTAGCTTGCGGATCTTCTTCACCTTGGTTTTTATAGGTCTGATAGAAAGAGTAGGCTGGATTCTGACTATCTAGTTGATCTCCCTTTTCAATCGCCGACTTAGCTGTTTTGTAGTCTCGGATTTTATCCTCTGTTTGGCTGATAAGATTGCCAATCTCGGCCTGGCTCTGACTTGCTGCCGCATTCTGCGAGGAGATGTTGGCATTTTGCTGCGAAACATTGCTCCTAAGACTACTAGCTTGGCTGAGATAGTCTCTAAACATCTCCTGATAACCAAACTTATCCGCCTCTGGAAATTGATCGCTCCCCTCTTTCAAACTGGATTGCAAATACCCCAACTGCTTTTTTTGATCCTTTAGCATCTCCAATTGACTGGCATATGCCTCTACCTGGACAGCCTCCGCCCCTTGCTGGTACTGAACGAGTAGTTCCCCCTGCTTGACCAACTTGTTTTCTTCCAGATAATTGGCCACGATGCGTTGATTGCTAGTCGACTGGATATTGGCAATAATCCGACTAGGTTCGACTGTCGCTCTGGTAGACAAACTAATCTCTTTCTCTGCAAAAACTGCAAATCCCAGTAAAAACATGAGCAGAAGTGACATAGGTAAAATCACCCGACTGGAAAAATTATGGTAACGACGATTATAAAACTCCGCACTTTCTAAAAATTCTGGTTTCATCTTCTCCTCTTTCTAGCTATTCACCAAATGGGCATAAAAACCATCTTGAGCAAGCAAGTCTGCATGGGTGCCCTCTTCGACAATCTTGCCCTGATTCAGAACAACAACCTTTTCTGTCCGCTCAGCAATAGTCAAGCGGTGGGCAATGAAAATCAAGGTCTTATCCAAAGCCATGAGATTATCGACAATCCGCTTCTCTGTCAAGATATCCAGACTGCTGGTCGCCTCATCCAATATCAGAACAGGCGCATCCGTTAAAAGAGCACGCGCCAGAGCAATTCGCTGCCGTTGCCCCCCAGAAATACCTGCTCCATCCGAAGTCAATTCTGTCTGATAATTCAGTGGCATGCGCTCGATATCCTCCCGAATTTCAGTCAATTCAACTGCTCGTAAGATATCTTCCTGTGTCGTCCCTTCCTTGGCTCCAAGGAGAAGATTCTCCAAAATCGTTCCGTTAAAGACATAGGGCTGTTGAGGTAGATAGTTTATATACTGGCGCAAGGCTTTTTTATCAATCTGATTAAGATTGACACCGCCCAGACTAATCTCTCCCTGACTAGGGTCGTAAAAGTTAACCATCATCTTGGCCAAGGTCGTCTTACCTGACCCTGAAATCCCCACAAAAGCTACTTTAGAACCTTGGGGAATCATCAAATTGATATCCGACAAGACGTCACGACCATAGCCATACTTATAGTGGACTTGTTTAAAGGTCACATCTCCCTTCATCATGCTCAAATCTTCGACTGTTTTCTTCTCCTCAAACTCCGAAGCTACTAGATAGACTTCGTTAAGACGATTATTAGCAACCTGCGCTGTCTGAAGTTTGGTTTGCAGGTTGATGATATTTTCCAAAGGGTTGGTAAAGTAAACAAGCAAAGTATTATAGGTAATCAGCTGACCCAAACTCATTTTCCCATCCATGACAAGAACTGCTCCCATCCAGAGAACGGCAACATTGAGCAGGAGCTGGGCAAGTTTTTTCAGAGCCTTTTGCTGGCTTTCTGCCCGACTATAGGTAAAGGATTTTTTCAGATAAGCTACAAATTCCTTATCAATCTTTTGATAGCGCGAACTCTCACTGGTCAAAGACTTAATGGTCTCAATACCGTTGATGTCCTCGATGATAGAAGAAGACAGAACCGCATTGGCTTCCATGGTATCCCGATTCATCTTTTCAAAAGGCTTCATAAAAGCAAAGATAATCACTGTATAGATGGGAAGCGCAAGCAGACTAATAAAAAAGAGCGTCATATTTTGTGAAAACAAGACAAGCGAGATAATCAAAATCGTCGACACATCCAAAAAGATAGATAAAATGGTCGACGCTAGCGCGTCAATGATACTGTTGGCATCTGTAAAACGAGACACGATTTCTCCTGTCCTGCGTGTCGCGAAAAAGGACATTGGCAGGTGAAAAACATGCTTGATATAGGACAAAATCACATCAATTGACAGGCGTTGCCCAAGAACCAGCAAGAGGTACTCCTGCGCGTAGGACAAAATCTGCTGGAGAATATAGACGATGACCAAACCAATAGAAATAATTCCCAGCGTCGAACGCATCTGGTCTGGTACGTAACTATCAATGATGGACTGAAGATAGTAGGAGCCCACAATATTGATTAGGGTCACCAAGAGTGTCGCTAGGACGATATTGGTAATTAACCCACGCTGTTTAAGTAAAATCGGCAAGAAGGATAGGAGCCCCTGTTTTTTCTCCTTATGGGGCTTATAGTCCGGAGATGGCGCCATAAAGAGACTAATCCCTGTCCACTCTTGCGCAAATCGCTCACGGGAAATCTTGGTCAGCTTGACACCAGGATCTGGATCAGCGATATGGATGGTCTTCTTATCCTGACCTGTCACCACATAGTAGTGGAGCAATTTCCCTTCCTTGAGCACATGGGCTACAAAAGGAAAGGTCAAATCTGGCAAGTCAAAGAGCGTCATATCCGCCTTGATAGCCCGTGTTTCAAAACTAAGTTCCTCTGCTACCTTTACAAGACCCAAAGCAGTCGTCCCATCCATGGTCGTTTTGGCTAACTCTCGTAGATGAGCCAAGGAGTAATAACTACCGTAGTAGCCAAATACCATAGCCAAGGAAGCCACGCCACAATCCATCTGATCCACCTGGGGACGATAGTGTCTTTTTCCAAATTTCATATCCATCTCCTTTTTCTAATAATCTCTTAAAAAAACTTTGTAAGATTATTTTAACCAAACAAAGAAGAAATAAGGGAATTATTTCTGAAAAAACAATATCCACGCCTAAACAGCACTTTTTGTCAAAGAAAATAGGCAGAACAAGAGTCCTGCCTAGATCATTCAATTACACAGATTTCTTACCTTTCCCACTTCTTTTGTGAATGGTATATAAAACGATAAACGAAAACACAGGGGGTACCAGATAACTACTTTCACTCATTGTCACCTGAAATCCAAGAGTTGCTAGTATCGTAAAGATGAGAATATTCATTAAAAATAGGAAAGTGAATACAAGAATAGATTTTAAAATCTTAGTCATTTTCGTCCTCATTGCCTTCTTCAGCCGTTATTTTCTGGATAGTATGGTATTTTACCGCTATGTAAATGATTAAAAGAAGTAGGGGATAAGAGAACAAGTCTGAAACTTCCATAAAATTTACACCATACTTTCCTGGTAATAGCTTATAGTCCATTAAAACTTGAAGGATCGGTAGTACAATACGTACTAGTAGAAGCCCCCCTAATAACATCACTTCTTTTTTAACATACGGACACCATCCTAACTAAATGTAGATTACGGTTCATTGGTCTAACACTCCAATATTTCTCTTATACTGAAGCTACAGAAATCAGACTCATGTTGTCATCGTTTATTATCTTTTTCTTCACTTCTATAAAGTAAGATAAAGATTATCAAGAATACTGAAATCGTAGGTATATCAAAAGATTCAAACCATGTAGGTAGATGTATCTTGTTTACATCAGCTACGATTCTAATAATTAGATAAGCCATCGAGCTAAACAATACAGTGGTCTCTGGCCAAGCTTTTCCTAGTAATTGAACAACTTTCATCCCAAACTCCAATCTGATGGTCCATCAATTTCCAATCGTACTTTCTTTTGTTTTGTACTTGTATCCTAGATAAAACAGACCAAGCAGAATTGGATAGGTTTCTGGATAAAACAAGGTATTGATCGGATTTTTCAAAATCAAATACGTTGCGATGTAGATAATGAGTGATGCAATAAAATATCCCTCAGCAAAACCTAATAAGAATTTTTTCATGGTATACTCCTATTTACCTGATAAGAAAGGCGGAAAAACTACGCCATTCACATGCACAAAATCCTTTTGATTCAGATTGATCATTTATAGTTTTGATTATTTTTTGACAAATCTTTGCAAAAAATACCAAAATAGCCCGAAGCAAACAAACCAGCTAAAGTCCACTGCCAATTAAAGGATACTAATGAACCTGTACGAATCAGATGAAGCGCGAGATGCAGGCCGATTGCCAACAAAGGAACTATAGTGGCTAATTTAGGTAAGAGTGTATTGAGATTAATGTTGTGATTCATGGTTAATTTCCCTACATACTTTATCCCAAATTTTTAGCTTAACGTCTACTTCCTAGATAACGCCCATACATATAAGAAGCGACTCCTAAAATACCCCAAGCTATTGCTGTTGAAGTAGTAACAACGATGCCTCCTTCAGTAACGGATAAGTCTGCTTCTGTCATGATGTCAAATTTTTCATCCAGTTTTTTCATTGTTCCATTCTCTCCTTTTTAAATAATACTAGCTAATTCAATAGCTACTCCAACCAAAAGCTCTACTATTCCTGAAGCTGATATAATAATTACTGAAAATTTTTCTGAAATCTTCGTTTATTTCTCCATTTTTTTAGTTCTTTTTTTATTGATAGTAACTAAAAGATGACTATTCAATAGTATTTCCCACGTGCTAACAATAGTTCTCTTTAAACCTTGTTTTCGCCTGAATCCAAATAACTCATCATTAAAATAAGGATTGGAATCCATAATTCTGAGCCTACATACTGATCAACCTTAAAGGTAATTACATTTAAATCACCTAGAACGCAGAGTGCTCCAAAACCGATTAAAAGCACGCCTATTAAATTTTTTCGATTTTTCATACCTAATCACTTTTTATCCAAACCTACGCTTTAAATCTTGCCCGATTAATCTACCGCCAAGGAAAATAGTCACTCCAATACCAATCGTAGCGAATGTGATCACGCCTCCATCAGTATTCATCAATTCGTCTTCTGTCAACTCTGGCCAATTATTTAAATTATTCATATTCATTTTATCCTCCTATTATCACATAAAGTATCCCCAAGCAATACCGCCAATAAGTAAGATGCCTCCTACTACCACAGCAGTAACAGAACCCCCATCAACATCCATCAACTCTTCTTCTGTGAGAGCTACAAAGTTTTGTTCCATTTTGTCAAAATTTGTCATCTTTTTCTCCTTTATTTTTATTTTTTTAGTTTACAGTTTCTAGGCTTTAAACCATTTTAAAAACCAGATTGGATAAATTACTGAAATCTTTTCTCCCTTCCTGTTCATTTATTTTAAATACCATTTGATAAACCATGGCAATAAGATTGGTAAATACATCGCGTAGTCTCCTTCCTTTTCTTCTTACCTATCTATTCGAAAAACAATTTGAAAATGATCAACTATTTCATTTTTATTTTAAAAACCACTTAATGAACCATGGATACAAGATTGGCATGTACATGAACGTTCCTCCTTTTTTCTTTCTCATCTCTCTATTCGCAATTTCTACTAAAAATTTTAACGTTTTTCTTTTTTCTGTAAATAAAAAAACAACATGACTTGCATGTTGCTTTTTGCTATATCTTACCTTTAATAGTTCCGACCACATCTGCCACACTTTGTAGTTGATCAATTTCCTCATCACTGATCTCGATACCAAATTCATCTTCTAGCGTTAGGACGAACTCCATCAAATCCACTGAGTCCGCATCTAGATCGTCTTTCAAACTCAAGGCTTCTGTCACGACAAAGTCTTCTCCCTGTCGCTCTTGGATAATGGTTACAATACGGTCAAAAATTTCTTTTTCTGTCATCTTTTTTATTCTCCTGAAAATTCACGCGCAGTTTGAGCAACTACGTCTGTTTCTAGCATGGTACGAATCTGACGAATCGTACTGTACACAGCCTTGGCATCACTTGAGCCATGAGTTTTTACAACTGGCGCCTTAACACCAAACAAAACTGCTCCTCCAACATCTGAATAGTTAAGCTGTGTCTTCAACCCCCTAAGACTATCCTTAAGAAGTAGAGCACCTAGCTTCGCTCGAA
This sequence comes from Streptococcus oralis subsp. dentisani, assembly GCF_002096615.1. GTDB lineage: Bacteria > Bacillota > Bacilli > Lactobacillales > Streptococcaceae > Streptococcus > Streptococcus oralis_U. The sequence continues at coordinate 13,430 of NZ_NCUX01000028.1, read as the reverse complement.
GGCCACCACCCGTAATAGCATTTTTAAGTAAGCCCATGATTCCCATAGCGGTCCCTTCGATGGATTTGAGAACAGCGTTTCCCGTGAAACCATCTGTTACGACAACATCAGCAACACCATTCATCAAATCACGCGCTTCCACGTTTCCGACAAAATTCAAGCTTTCATCAGCCGCTAGTAAGTCATAAGTTTCCTTACGAAGCGGGTCTCCCTTGCTGCTTTCTGTTCCGTTGTTGAGCAAACCAACACGTGGTTGTGCAATCCCACGAACATTTTTTGCATAGAAGGAACCTAGAACCGCGTATTGGTGCAGATGATGGGCTGTATTTTCCGCATTGGCACCGAGATCTAGCATATCAAACCCTTTGCCATCAATGGTCGGCAAGGTAGACATGAGTCCTGGACGGTCGATATTTTTGATACGACCCACGATGAAGAATCCTGCAGCCAACAAAGCACCTGTGTTCCCAGCTGAGAGGACGGCGTCTGCTTCTCCCTCTTTGACTGCCTTGGCTGCTAATACCATGCTGGCATTTTTCTTCTTACGGATTGCTTTTGTCGGCTCATCATCTGAGTCAATTTTCTCATCCGTATGGATAATACTGATACGCTCTATCGCTGTTAGATATTGCTTGATTTTGCTTTCATCTCCATAAAGTTGAATCTCAATATCTGAAAAGTCAGCCAGGGCTTGATTGACACCCTCAACGATGGCTTGAGGTGCATAATCGCCCCCCATAGCATCTACTGCAATTTTTTTCATTTGTCTTCCTCTTTTAGTAATTGTCCCCAGTCTGCTAGGGAATCAATAAATTTCTTTGATTTTAGGTGAATCCCAACGTACTCTTCGTAGAGTTGATCCATAAATTGGCGTAGCTCTTGCTTGATTTCGGCCTTAAGCGAAATGGTCTCCAAGGTTTCAAAATCAATGGCTTGAAATTGATTGAGCAGATAAGGGATATTGGGATTCAGATGGCAACGTTTCTCGTCTTCATGATAATGCTCTGGACAAAGGCAGGCTCCATATTTAAAAGAAAAGTCAAAGGCCTGACCGACCCGATGGCAAAAGACACACTCATTAAAATTAAGGCTGATTCCAAATCGAGTCAATATTTGAATTTCAAAAATATTGGTTAAGACCTGATAATCTATCCCTGCTTCCATCAACTCCAGAGTCTTCCTCAAGAAAGCAAACAAGGGAGCATCCTGCTGATTATCCTGCAAACTAGCATCTGCAAGAGCTGCCACATAGGTCGCATAGGCCATAACAAAGAGGTCACTATTAATCTTGGGAAAGGTCATCACCTCATGGTAGTCCTCGATGTAGCTAAGCCCGTCATCATTGATTCGCAAGAGGAACCGAGCCAACACCAAGGGCTGAATAACCGGAGCTAGTTTGGACTGACCAGCGTGTTTGACGAAAAACATGCGCTTGCCCGCCTGCTCGGTAAAGATCTTGACTAGCTTGTCATCCTCACGAAAGTTACGATTGTAGAGTACGAGACCTTGACTCGTGATAGACTGAATCATGCTTCTCTCATGTACTCCTCAAGTCGTTTCATGGCCTCTCTAATCGTTTCCATGCTGGCTGCATAAGACAGACGCACATAGCCTTCTCCGTAACGTCCAAAGGCTGCACCAGGGATAAAAGCAACGGCCTTCTTCTGAGCAAAATTCTTCAGAAAAGCAAAGGAATCTTGATTGTAGCCCGCTGGAATCTTAGCAAAGACATAGAAGGCACCGTCCGGTTTGATAATCTCAAAACCAAGAGCAGTCATTTTCTCGATAATATAATCTCGACGCTGGATGTATTCCTTCTTCATAGGCTCCGCATCGTTTTTACCCGCCGTCAAAGCTTCTACCGCAGCATGTTGAGCCATAGTGTTTGCGGCAGTAACCAAGTACTGGTGACTCTTGATGAGTTGAGCTGTGAAGGCCGCAGGAGCAAAGATAAAACCTAAACGCCAACCTGTCATGGCATGAGATTTAGATAAGCCATTGATGATAATAGCTTGATCTCTCAGCATGGTTCCTAGAGACACATGATTTTCCCCTGTATAGGTCAATTCTGAGTAGACCTCATCACAAACAACGAAAATCTCATACTTCCCTAAAACGTCTGCCAAGGCTTCCAACTGCTCCCGACTATAGGTAATCCCTGTAGGGTTAGCTGGATAGTTGAGAATGACTGCTTTAAGCTTATCTCCCTGCTCCAAAATGGCCTTTTCCAACATCTCAGGAGTCAAGACAAAACCATTTTCAGTTGTATCAATCTCGACAATCTCTGCCCCAACTAGGTTGACGATGGGTTCATAGCCAGGATAAGCAGGAGCTGGCAAGAGTACCTTGTCTCCTTCTTCCAAGATAGCTGTCAAAGTAGCAGATAAAGCCTCTGTCGCTCCGATAGTAACCAAGATTTCATTTTCAGGATTGTAGTCCAACTGGTATTTTTCTTTTACAAAATCACTAGCTGCCTGACGCAAGGTCAGTAAACCGCTCATACCTGTATAGTAGGACTGGTTCTGGTCAATCGCTCGCTTGGCTGCCTCCTTGACATGATCTGGCGTTGTAAAGTCAGGCTCTCCCAAGGTCAAACGCAGAACTCCAGGGATCTCTGAAATGGCCTGATCAAACTGACGAATCAAGGACACTTGAATCTTATCTAATTGTTTATTAAAGCGCTTGGTTAAGTCCATAGATATCCCCCTTGCTTACAGAACATAGTACTATTATACTACAAAAGCTCCCTGACCGCAAAATCCATCTGAAATCAAGAATTTTCACTTTCTATTTTACTTTTTTTCTCGACAGGACTATAATAATAAGTGCTTATTTTCGGAGGTTTATATGTCATTTTTATCAAAAAATGGGGTAGGAATCTTGGCCTGCCTTCTCATTTCTATCATATCCTGGTACCTAGGAGGATTCTTTCCTGTCATTGGAGCACCTGTCTTTGCTATCTTTATAGGGATGCTCCTTCACCCTTTTCTATCACCCTACAAACAACTGGATGCTGGCTTGACCTTTAGCTCCAAGAAATTGCTTCAATATGCCGTTATCTTGCTCGGTTTTGGACTCAATATCTCACAAGTCTTCGCGGTCGGGCAATCTTCGCTCCCTGTTATCCTCTCCACCATTTCGATTTCCTTGATTGTCGCCTACTTCTTCCAGCGCTTTTTTGCTTTGGATACTAAACTGGCTACCTTGATTGGAGTGGGGTCTTCGATTTGTGGTGGTTCTGCCATTGCTGCGACAGCGCCCGTTATCCATGCCAAGGAAAAAGAAGTTGCCCAAGCCATCTCCGTTATCTTTTTCTTCAATGTCTTGGCTGCGCTCATCTTTCCAACTCTAGGAACCTGGCTTCACTTATCCAACGAAGGCTTTGCCCTCTTTGCAGGAACTGCGGTCAATGATACTTCTTCTGTAACGGCCACAGCCAGCGCATGGGACAGTCTCTACCAGACCAATACCCTTGAGTCTGCAACCATTGTGAAACTCACACGCACCCTTGCCATTATTCCTATCACGCTCTTTCTCTCCTATTGGCAAAGCCGCCAACAAAAAAATAAACAAGGCGTACAACTGAAAAAAGTTTTCCCACTTTTTATCCTTTATTTTATCCTGGCCTCTCTCTTAACGACTCTCCTTACCTCTCTCGGTGTGTCTAGTAGCTTCTTTACCCCTCTCAAACAACTCTCCAAATTCCTCATTATCATGGCCATGAGTGCCATCGGTCTCAAAACCAATCTTATCGCTATGATCAAATCCAGTGGCAAGTCCATTCTTCTTGGAGCACTTTGCTGGATTGCTATCATCCTCACCAGTCTTGGCATGCAAGCATTGATTGGTACTTTATAATACAAAAAGGTAGCCTACTGGCTACCTTTTTATTGTTCAAGAATTAAGCGAGTATGTTCTCTCTTAATACAGCGATTCATCACGATGTCATCGCATCCTCCAGCACGCAAGATTTCTTCCGCCTCCAGACTTTCAAGCCCCAGCTGTGCCCAAAAAATTTTAGCATCAGCCTTGAGAAAATCACGCGCCACATCTGGTAAAAATTCGCTACGTCGGTATACATTGACAATATCCACTGGAAAAGGGATCTCAGTTAGACTCGCATAAGCCTTTTCTCCCAAGATTTCCCCACCTGCAGCCTTGGGATTAACTGGAATGATTTTATAGCCCCGAGCCTGCATTTCCTTGGTCACTCGATTACTAGTTGTTTCCTCACGGTCAGACAAACCCACTACCGCTAACGTTTTACTGGTCGCCAGATACTGACGAATCACACCATCACTCGGATTGATAAATTCTTGACTCATAGAAATCCTCCTTTTTCTCAGTATAGCATATTTTGAAAAGGTTTGCAGATTTTGACTATAAAAATCTCCTAGCAAGAAAAGAAACCTGCTAGGAGTTCTGTCTACTTCAAGTGAAAGTTTAGATTTTTTTCTCGATACTAAATAATGGAGAAAGAGGACGTTTTTCATGGATACGAACGATGGCATCTCCTAAGAGGTGGGCAATAGAGATCTGTTCAATCTTATCAATCAAACGCTCTTCTGGTAGGTAGATAGTATCCAAAACAACCAATTTCTTAATAGCTGATTTTTGGATATTATCCATAGCAGGGCCAGAAAGTACTGGGTGCGTACAGCTTGCGTAAACTTCAACAGCACCTGCTTCAGCAAGAGCATCCGCTGCATGGCAAATGGTTCCAGCTGTATCGATCATATCGTCAATCAAGATACAAGTCTTACCTTCTACCTTACCAATGATGTTCATCACTTCACTGGTATTCATCTTGTCTACACTACGACGTTTGTCAATAATTGCAATCGGAGTTTTCAAAAACTCTGCCAATTTACGAGCACGAGTCACCCCACCATGGTCTGGGCTGACAACCACGTAGTCAGAGCCAACCATGCCACGACGTTCAAAGTAGTCCGCAATCAGTGGAGCACCCATCAAGTGATCCACAGGAATATCAAAGAATCCCTGAATCTGTGCAGCGTGCAAATCAATCGTCAATAAACGATCCACTCCAGCCACTTCCAACATGTTGGCAACGAGTTTTGAAGTGATTGGCTCACGCGCGCGCGCCTTTCTATCCTGACGTGCATAGCCATAGTAAGGCATAACAACGTTGACAGATTCTGCACTGGCACGCTTCAAGGCATCTACCATGATCAAAATCTCGAGCAGATTGTCATTTACAGGTGAGCTAGTTGATTGTAGGATAAAGACGTGTTTTCCACGGATTGATTCTTCGATATTGACCTGAATCTCCCCATCTGAAAATTGGCGAACACTTGATTTCCCCAACTCTATCCCAATCTCTTGCGCCACACGCTCTGCCAATTCTCTATTAGAAGAAAGGGCAAACAGCTTTAAATCAGAAAAAGACATGATTTCCTCCGGTATTTATGTATCACTTGTTTTTTACACAACATTTTCCATCTACCATTGTAGCGCTTTTTCCTTTATTTTTCAATCAAAAATAAAACAAGAGCAAACATTTATACCCTTGTTTTTTACTAATTTATATTAGCTATATTAAAATTAAAATCGCTACATTTTAACAATCGATTTTATGCTAGGATGGGATTTTTTCGAGACAAAGTTAGTATACTTCTCTCATACTCCCTGTATCCACATCATAGACAGCACCTGAAATAAACACATCATCAGGAATCAGTGGAGATTCTCGAAGCAATTGCATATCCTCTCTCACACTCTCTTCCACATCCTGAAATGGTAAAAAGTCTTGATCAGACACATCGACTCCGAGCTCGTGTTTCAAATGTTCATGAAAACTTTCATTTTGAAAGGTTTGAGCTCCACAGTCTGTATGGTGAAGCACCACAATCTCTCTTGTCCCCATTTGTTGCTGGGAAATCACCAGTGAACGAATCATGTCCTCAGTTACTCGACCACCCGCATTCCGCAAGATATGGGCATCCCCAAGTGCCAGACCCAGAGCTTGCGCGACGTGTAGCCGTGAGTCCATACAGGTCACAATTGCTACTCTTGTTTTCGGCTTAAGTGGCAGATTTAATTTCCCATGAAGGGCAACATAAGCCTGATTGGCTTGCATAAATTGTTCAAAATACGACACGATTTCCCCCTTAAAAATTTGATCATCAAACATTTCTCCTATCTTATCATTTTTAAGAGGATTTGTCACGGATTATGCAAAGACCTTTTTCAAAACTTCCTGAATCGTTGTCACACCAATGACCTCAATTTCTTTGGGTGGAGTGATTCCTGTCAAGGAATTCTTGGGTACATAAATCTTGGTAAAGCCCAGTTTTGCCGCTTCATTGATGCGTTGTTCGATACGATTCACGCGCCGAATCTCTCCAGTCAAGCCCAGTTCACCCACAAAACATTCCTGAGGATTGGTAGGCTTGTCCTTGTAACTAGAAGCAATAGCAACCGCAACAGCCAAGTCAATGGCAGGCTCATCCAATTTGACCCCACCAGCAGATTTGAGATAGGCATCCTGATTTTGCAAGAGAAGCCCTGCTCGTTTTTCCAAAACAGCCATAATCAGACTTGCACGATTGAAATCAAGTCCTGTCGTCGTACGCTTGGCATTTCCAAACATGGTTGGTGTTACCAAAGCCTGTACCTCCGCCAAAATCGGACGAGTTCCTTCCATAGTTACCACGATTGATGAACCAGTAGCCCCATCCAAACGCTCTTCTAGGAAAACTTGACTCGGATTGAGCACCTCAACCAATCCACCTGACTGCATCTCAAAGATGCCAATCTCATTAGTGGAACCAAAACGGTTTTTGACTGCTCTCAGGATACGGAAGGTATGGTGGCGCTCCCCTTCAAAGTAAAGTACCGTATCTACCATGTGCTCCAACATACGCGGACCAGCCAAGGTTCCTTCCTTAGTCACATGCCCTACGATAAAAATGGCAATGTTATTAGTCTTAGCCAGTTGCATAAGCTCAGCCGTCACCTCACGCACCTGAGACACAGACCCCTGCACCCCTGAAATCTCAGGAGACATAATGGTCTGAATAGAGTCAATAATGAGAAAGTCTGGTTGGATGCGCTCCACCTCAGCACGAACACTCTGCATATTGGTCTCTGCGTAGAGATAAAACTCGCTATCAATATCCCCCAAGCGCTCTGCTCGTAGCTTGATTTGCTGGGCAGACTCCTCCCCACTGACATAGAGAACAGTTCCCACTTGAGACAACTGGGTTGAAACTTGTAGGAGAAGGGTTGATTTCCCGATTCCTGGATCCCCACCGATAAGGACGAGACTCCCTGGTACCACTCCACCTCCAAGTACACGGTTGAATTCCTCCATCTCCGTCTTTGTTCGATTGACATTGATCGAAGTCACCTCAGCCAGTTTCATGGGCTTGGTTTTCTCCCCTGTCAAGGATACACGTGCATTCTTGACCTCGGCAACCTCAACCTCTTCTACAAAAGAAGACCAAGATCCACAGTTTGGACAGCGCCCCAAATATTTAGGGGAATTATACCCACAATTTTGACATACAAATGTCGCTTTTTTCTTTGCGATGATAAACCTCTTTCTAAATCTCTATCTCACACTCTATCACTTGGCAAAAATCAATTTTTTCATTAGGTACAAACTGGCGCATGAGCATTCGATGAGCGACAACTACCACAGTCTGATGTTCTCGATACTTAGTCATGCATTCTAGAAAACGAGACTTCATCTCCGCAGCTGTCTCATATTGAATAGGGCTATTAGGAAGCAACTCCCCCTTGTTTTCTAAAAATAATCTTCTAGCTTTTTCAAAGTTTTCTATTCCTGCTTCATAGACCTGCCATTCGTGTAACATAGGCTCAACTCTCAAAGATAGCCCAGTGGCACAAGCTACATAAGAAGCCGTTTCTAAAGCTCGCGTCACCGCAGAAGACACTAGTAGGTTAGCTGATTGTAGCAAGGGATTTTGGCAAAGTTCCTGAGCTTGTTGTCGTCCCTTCTCAGATAAGGGGGCCAAATCCATCCCAAAACCTGTATAAGAACGTTCCTCTAACTCACGGTAATCTGGCTCCCCGTGACGTACAAAGATGATTTTCATCCTAGTGTCCTGTCGATCCAAAACCACCAGTCCGCACACCGTCTGCCTCATCTCCATCTGCGATTAAAAATGGTGCAAAGACAGCCTGAACCACACGTTCCCCAACTTCAAGAACCACTTCCTGATCAGTAATGTTTTTCATCTGCGCAAAGATATGTCCCTCATTACCGGAATTGCCATAATAATCCCCATCAATAACGCCAACTGAGTTGATCAAGACCAATCCCTTCTTACGAGGGTTTGAAGAACGGTCATAGAGATAGAGCACTTCTGTCGGTTGCATATAAGCCTTGACTCCTGTTGGGACGAGAACAATATCTCCCGGAGCAATCACAGTGCGTTCCGCAACCTTTAAGTCATAGCCAGCCGCATGAGCTGTCTCACGCTTCGGTAGTAAATTTTCATCTGTATAACTCGAAACCAATTCAAAACCACGAATTTTCATATTTTTCTCTTTTCTATAATCATTTATTCTAGGCTATTTTATCTTATTTATTCGAAAAAAGCACGAAAAAAGAGCACACAATTCACACTCGCTTAGGGCTGCTGGATTCCTCCCCTGACCCGCTTCACGCAGAACTGTTGCTCCACTATTTATTATACCACATTCCCCTCTGTTTTTAAAGAGAAATTATTTTTTCCGTCGATTTCGGAAAAAATCCTGCATAATCCCTGCACACTCACTCTCCAAAACTCCCGTTTCAACCTCTACACGATGATTGAGACGCTCATCTGTCAAAATATCGTACAAGCTCCCAGCGGCGCCAAATTTCTGATTTTTAGCCCCGTAGACTACGTTTGGAATACGGGCAAGCCCGATTGCCCCACTACACATCACACAGGGCTCTATGGTCACAAAAAGAGTGCAATCCAGCAAGCGCCAGCTTTCCTCACTCAAGTTCGCATTCTCTATTGCCATAATTTCCGCATGCATAACTGCTCTCTGTAATTCCTCACGCGCATTATGCCCCCTACCAATGATTTCTCCATCCTTGACAATCACACAACCAATTGGAATTTCATCGTGTTCTAAGGCAATCTCAGCCTCTCTCAAAGCCTCTCTCATAAAGGCTTCTTTTTCTTCAACTGTATAATCCATAGTTTCTCTCTTTTCCTGCTTATCAATTCTATCATTATAGCATGTTTTCCTAGACAAAAAAAGAGCTCTATAAATATTTACAGTGACTAACTTTAGATAGTATCAAATCGCTGGATTGTAGAAATAATGTTTTAAAAAGAGTATAATATTAACAAAATTGATAGAAAATCAGAAATCATGAACTTAAAATAATGGAGATAACTGACATAGAAAGTTCAAGAAATGAATATACTGAAATTTATACAATAAACAATATGAAAGGGTAAATGATGAAATTAGAGTTATTACTGGATAAACCAAAATTTACCTTAATGTTTCCATATAAAAATCAATTTAATAGAACAGGGGGACCATTCATGATATCTTTATCTGTTATGATTCTCTGGATTCTAAAGCATCTGATAGCTTATAATACCGATTTTACAGACAAGATTATTATAGCAATCGTACTGATTTATGCTCCACTTCTTCTATGTTTTATGGGGTATTATCTCTTCATAAATGGAGTAAAATTAGAAGTTCATAAAAACAATACTGTTCAGTATTATACCTATAGTAGCAGAGGCCTCAGCGTATTACATTATCAATTTAAACTTCAAGATATCGAACAAATAACCATTAAAAAACGTCCCTTTAATTGTGCAAAGTTAACCATGAAAATTAGAAATCCTATTTTTTTAGAAGGATATGAGAAAAATCTAAATAAGCTAATAAGTGTCAGTATCATCACAGATAAACTGAAAGCAGATGTTTTTATGCACGAAATGAACCAAATTCAAAATGACAAATCAGGAAACCAAGTTATCAAATAAGCTAATTTACAAAAAATTTAATTTTATCTAACTTATAAATTCTAAAGAAAATAGTTCACTGAAGAGGCTGGGATCAAAAATCCCAACCTCATTTTTGCTTAGTTATACACCTATAATTTATTAGTAGATTGAACTGTTTGTTGGTATTTTAGAATTCAAAAAGCTACTTTTACCAAAACTTCTTTTCTCCATTCACAACATTAACCAATTTACTCAAACGTTGAAATCTTACAGATATAGGTTTACCAAATCGAGACTTGGTCTAGAGATTTCTATCCCACTGTTTTTTTCTTTATCTTAAAAAGTCATGTAGAAGCCTATATAGGACTTATGAACTAAAAAAAAGCCACCCAATGGGGTGACTTAGTAGGGAGATTATTATGAAAAAGAAAAGTTTAGGATATTTGTTACAACAAGTTAGGAGGTCTTCTTGTAACTGTCTATAGTATACCCGACCTGTCTTAAATAAATCTTAAAAATTTTCTTAAGACCAAACACTTTCTAAAATATTGGTTTGTTCACGACCAGGACCTACTGAGAATGTCGAAATACGAACGCCAACCAATTCACTCACACGACGAACATAGTTACGTGCATTCTCAGGAAGGTCTTCTAAATTACGGACTCCAGTAATGTCTTCTGACCAACCTGGCAATTCTTCGTAGATAGGTTTGCAACGTTTCAACTGTTCAAGACTAGCTGGGTAGTGGTCGATACGTTGACCATCGAGATCATAGGCCACACAGATTTTCACAGTATCCAAACCGCTCAAAACATCAATAGAATTCAATGAAAGATTGGTAATCCCAGATACACGGCGACTATGACGCATCACAACGGAATCAAACCAACCCACACGACGTGGACGGCCAGTTGTTGTACCATACTCATGACCTACTTCACGAATGCGATTTCCCACTTCATCAAACAACTCAGTTGGGAAAGGTCCGTCACCTACACGACTCGTATAAGCTTTACATACACCTACAACCTTATCAATTTTACTTGGACCAACACCAGACCCAATTGTCACACCACCAGCGACAGGGTTTGAAGAAGTAACAAATGGATAAGTGCCTTGGTCAATGTCCAACATGACACCTTGTGCACCTTCAAAAAGTACACGTTTACCATTATCAAGCGCATCGTTCAAGATAACAGATGTATCTGTCACATACTGCTTAATTTTTTGGCCATACTCATAGTACTCTTCAAAAATATCATCAATTGAAATAGGGGTACTGTCATACAATTTTTCAAACAGACGATTCTTTTCCGCAAGATTGCGTTCCAAGCGTTCACGGAAAATATCTTTATCCAAAAGATCTGCAATGCGAATCCCAACACGAGCAGCTTTATCCATATAGGCTGGACCAATACCCTTGATAGTAGTCCCGATTTTATTGTCGCCCTTAGCTTCTTCTTGCAAACGGTCTAATTCAATATGATATGGCAAAATGACATGAGCACGATCCGAAATGCGCAAATTATCTGTTGTCACACCTTCCTCATGAAGATAAGTCAACTCTTTCACAAGGGATTTTGGATTCACGACCATCCCATTCCCAATAACAGAGATTTTTTCAGGGAAGAAAATTCCAGATGGAATCAAGTGCAACTTAAATTTCTTGCCATCAATAACAATTGTGTGACCAGCATTATCACCACCTTGATAACGAGCAATCACTTCTGCATTAGCTGAAAGAAAATCCGTAATTTTCCCTTTACCTTCATCGCCCCATTGGGTACCTACAACAACAACTGAAGTCATAATCTTGTCTGAGCTACTAGGAGCTCGTCCTTTCTCATATACATGGCAGGAGTCTCACCTGCAATTATATCTTACAATTTATTATAAGAAAAAAAGACCATTTTATCAAGAAGAAACACTGGAAAAGATTTGGAATTTCTGTAAATAACAAAATTCAAAACCTTAAAAATTAAACAAAATCCTACAAAATATAAAATCAATACAGATTATTGTTCGTGATAAATGATATATGAACGTCACTAGTTTAGAGTAGTACCTTCTAGCAAGAATTTATCTAGATACAAGCGATAGGCCGTCTGAAAATGATATAAACAAAACTCTTTATCGCTTTTAATTCTAAATCTTATCAAGTAATAAAGTAAAAAACGAAGATGAAGTGATTCCCACTCAGCAGAACTCTGGCATAAAGAAGCATATTCTTGTTCAACTAGTTTCAAAAAGACAAATGCTCGTTCATAAAATTTTTGAAGCATATAAAAAAACCCTTTCTTATTATTAACACTAGTCTAACAGAAAAACGAACTAAAAAAGCTTCAAATCCTATAAAAGAAGAATTTAAAGCTAAACGAACTAAAAATAAAATATAAAGGTAATTATAGATGCCAAAATTAAGTTTTGAGTTTTGAGAAGTTTACTTCATTTATAAAATCATGGCCACCCGTCAAACGGATGGTTTGCACCAGGGCTATAAGCCCAAATTACCAGCCAGCGCCTAAAGACGCTGGCTTTCACTTTGTTCAAGTCTCATTGCTCTTGACTCGTCACCTGCCTCTTAAAGAGACTTTGGTACTACTTACCACTATCCCTAAAGGAATCCTCATATTCTTTTACACTTAATTTATCTAGTGCTATATCATGCTTTACTCGTTCTCGAATTTTCATACTCGTGAAGAAATCATCCACTGGATAATTTCTTTAATCTTGAATATATTTCTTAATTGTGGCTTCATTAAGTCCCACTGTACTCACGTAATAACCTTCTGCCCAAAAATGCCGGTTCCCAAACTTGTACTTGAGGTTGGCGTGTTTATCAAACATCATGAGTGCACTTTTGCCTTTTAAATACCCCATAAAACTTGAAACACTTATCCTCGGTGGAATACTTACTAACATATGTACATGATCAGGCATCAAGTGACCTTCGATAATTTCAACACCTTTATAGCTGCACAAACGATGAAATATTTCGCCTAAACTACTTTGATATTGATTATAGATCACTTTTCGTCTATACTTAGGGCTGAACACAATGTGATATTTACACATCCACTTTGTGTGTGATAAACTATGTGCCTTTTGTGCCATATTTTTCTCCTTTCGCTTTACAATTGGCTTGAACACCTTTATTGTATCGCATTTGGAGTTTTTTTGGTATAACCTTCGATGCGCACCCGCATAGCGGGTGGTTTATTTGTCTCGCACCTTACGGAGCGAGAAGGACTAATAGTCACATAAAGAAAAAGAACACCAATGGTGTTCTTTTTATCTGACTCCGCCAGTAGGACTCGAACCTACGACATCATGATTAACAGTCATGCGCTACTACCAACTGAGCTATGGCGGATAAAAGCTAAGCGACTTCCATATCTCACAGGGGGCAACCCCCAACTACTTCCGGCGTTCTAGGGCTTAACTGCTGTGTTCGGCATGGGTACAGGTGTATC